>JBDUBZ010000119.1:0-10361 GCA_040003745.1 Terriglobia bacterium | reverse complement strand
GAGTTGATCGCGCTGCTCGAAGCCGGGATCGATTTCGCCGAAGACGACATCAGCGTGGCTCCCGCGGCTGAGATTCTGCGCCGCCTCGATCCCATCATCGAAAGAGCGCAAGCCCTGACGCGCAGTTTCATCTACGGCAACCTCGTGCGAAGCGGGTTTTCGCTGGCCATTGTGGGGAGGCCAAACGCGGGGAAGAGCAGTCTGTTCAACAGCCTGCTGCAGCAGGATCGCGCGATTGTGACGGCGATCCCGGGCACCACCCGCGATGTGGTTTCAGAGACCGCGGAATTCAGTGGGATTCCCGTCCGGCTCGTGGATACGGCGGGAATTCGCGACACGGCCGAAACCATCGAGAAGCTCGGCATCGAGCGAAGCTATCGGGCTATGTCGGATGCGGACCTGACGCTGATCGTCCTCGATGGCGTGACGGAGCGAATCCCCGAAGAAGAACAACTCATTGCCCATGCCCGCGACCAGGGGCGCCATCTGGTGATCTCGAACAAATCCGACCTCTCAGGCTTTGTCGCTATGCCCAACGCACTCGCAGTCTCAGCCGTGACCGGCGCCGGAATTCCGGAATTGCGCGAGGCGATTCTGGAGTGCCTCGCACCTCGCGGCGAACTGGAATTGCAGGGCGGATTTATCACCAGCCTTCGCCAGGAAAACCTGCTCGCCGAGGCGGGCGGAATGCTGCGAAAAGCGCGGGAAGCGGTAACCGACGCTCTGCCCCACGAGTTGATCCTGCTCGATCTCTACGCGGGGTTAGAGCCGCTGAACGGCATCACCGGAGCCGTGGGCGCCGACGAGATTCTGAACCGCATTTTTTCCACGTTTTGCATAGGCAAGTAACGAGATCAAGACCAGAGTTGCCAGTGCGCCGAAGGCACGGCAGATCCACGCTTCCGTGCCCGCTCCGAACGACAGCGTTACCTCGCAATCCCCAACGCAATCCGGTTCCAGCACCATGAGCCCCAGGGCATCGGCATGTATGGGCGCACTCGCACGCCATCCCGGCGCCCACGTCTCCTGCAGCGACACCACCTGTCCGCGTTTCAAACGCGCATGAACCACTGCCTGCGAAGGGCTCTTCCAGGTGACGCTGGCGAGTGGCAGCAAAGGGTCGTCGAGCGCGGCGACGTACGCGCGAGCCGGTTCCAGATCGAGCCCATTGAAAGACCGTCGGGTAACAATCGCCTCTTTCGGAACCACGTGCGCAAGCGAGCGGGAACGCTGGGGCACGCCATAGATGGTGTCGTCTTCGTCGTGCCAAAGCACCGGCAGAACGCCATCGAATTTGTGCGGATGAACAACCCCGTGAAAGGCTTCACGGCTGTTCGGACCCGGCACATAGATGGCCTGATTCCCGAACGCCTTCAGCCAGAAGATGGAGTACTCCGCATCGCGATCGCCAGCGCCCTGGCCCGAATAAATTGTGTAAACCGCAACGCGCTGCATCCAGTTCGGGGCTGTGGGATCGTGGCTGGCGCTCATTTGCGGATTGTTCGAAAGCACGTTGAACAGGAACTGCGGATCTCCGGCGAGCATGGTGCGCTGACCCGGAAGATGGCGGTCGATCCACATGGCCGATTTGTATTCGATGGTCTGGGTGATGTCGATGGGCTCGATCAGGCCCTTCGCGGCATGGCGGAAGACAACCGTCTGCCAGATGCCCGCCACGGCCAGCGCCGCGAGAACGACCGGACGCCACGGCAGTTGCCGGCACACGCACGCGAGCGCCAGAGCCAGCGCCATTTCCAGTTCCAGTTGATATCGATTTCCCTGCGGAACCAGAACCACATTCCACCAGAAAAAGGCCAGCGGGATAACGCACATCCAGAACGCGAAGAGGATCGCGAACCGATTCAGCGATGCCAGCCGCCGCGTGAAATACCAGAGCAGCGCGAAGAGCGCCAGCACCACTGTCCAGTTCAGCGCCGCGTGAGGCGTGGGTGTCCATTGATCGAGGCGAATGTGGTTGATGAGCGATGGGGGCAGCCACGGCGAAATCCATAGCCACCCCAGAACGCCCGTCAAGACCAGAACACCCAGTCCGCCATTGAGAGAGAGAACCACACAGAGTCCCCCCAGCGCGAGGTCGATCCCGCCGAAGACATTCGTCAGCACAACCGCGGCGCACGCCGTGACTGCGGCAACGACAGGGACTGCCCGGCGCGTGAGAATAGCCCGCCGCAGAAACAGCAGCGCCAGCGGCAGAATGGCCAGAGCCACCGTGTGCGGGTCCTCCGCGTAGAACATCAGATTGTAAAGCCGCAGCGGCTTCCCCACACCGAGCACCGGAATCAGCAGGGGCGCCGGCGATAACAGCGAATAGGCAAAGCCCGCAACGGCGCTCAGCGTAAGTGAGCGCGACCAGTCCCAGGCAAACCAGAACAAGGCCACCGGACCACCACAGTACGCCAGCGCCAGCACGAAGTGAAACGCCCGCTCGGGCGACCAGCCGGAGACCGCACCAGTGACAGCCGCGAGTACCGGCAGCAGCGGCTGGTAGGCGTTTTCCATCGGCATCCCGGTGTTGAACCACGGATACCAGCGGAAGTCGTTCCAGTGTTCCCGAAAGAACCGGCTCAGAGCGACGAAGCACCCTTCGTTCGTGTGCAGGTTACGAACGAACTCAATTGCGAACAGTTCGCGGCAGATAAAAACATTCACCGCAAAAATGCACAGCGCGGCCATCCATGGGCGCCAGGCGGCGCGGGGACTCACTGGATAACTTCCGAAAGCTTCGACTCACCACGCTCGCTGAGAAAATAGTGAACCGTCGGGGTCACCAGAAGCGACAGCACCATGGAAGCCAGAATACCTCCGATCACCGCAATCGCCAGCGGCTGCAGCATCTGGGAACCCGCTCCGAGCGCAAGCGAAAGAGGGATCATGCCGGCCACCGTTGCCATCGCGGTCATCAGGATCGGCCGCAATCGGCGCTCACCGGCTTCGATCATCGCGTCCTTCGCGGAATAGCCTTCGGCGCGAAAACGTTGATCCGCGTCGAGCAGCAGAATACCGTTTTTCGCCACGATGCCTATCACCATGATCAGGCCCATAAACGACGAGATGTTGAAAGTTTTGCCCGTGATCAGCAGCGCGAAGAATACACCCGAAGTCGAAAGCAGCGCCGAAGCCAGGATGGCCGCAGGGGCACCGAACGATCCAAACTCCAGCAGCAACACCATGAACACCAGCACCACGGCCAGGGCCAGCACGAACAGCAGATCGCGGAACGAACGCTGCTGTTCCGCATAGGTCCCGCCGTACTTGATCCGTATCGCCGCCGGAACATGCATTTCATTTACCGCCTTCTGCACTTCCAGAATGCCTTTTCCCAGGCTGACGCCCTCAAAACGGCCCGTCACAGCGATCACACGCTGCAGATCTTCACGCCGAACTTCCGTCTGGCCCTGCTCATTTTCAAATGTCGCCAGCGATCCGAGAGTGGCGTTCTTTCCCGTGGGACTCACGATCATGGTGTTGCGGATGTCCTCGAGCGTGGCCCGCGTACTGTCGGGGAAGCGAACGCGCACCGTGTACGACCGGTCGTTCACGACAATCGGCGTGGTGGACGGCTCGCCCTGCAGAATGGCGCTGGCGTCGAGCTCAATGTCCTGCGGCGTAAAGCCGGCGCGGGCGGCGACGATGGGATCGACGCGCATCACGATGGCCGAGCCGCTGACCGTATTTTCGATGCCGTTCTTCACGTCCTTCACGGTGTCGATCTTCTTAATCCTGTCGCCGATCTTCGGCCCCCACTCTTTCAGCAGGTTCGCATCCTGCGAAAACAGCTTGATTTCGATGGGTTCAGGCGAACTGCTCAGGTCGCCGATCATGTCCTGCAGAACCTGAATGAACTCGACATCAAGTTGTGGATATTCCTCGTTGACCTGTTTGCGGATGTCTGAGATCACCTCATCGATACCGCGATCCCGGTCCTTCTTCAGATGAACCGAGAAGTCGCCGGAATTGGCCTCAGTCACGGCGGCCAGGCCGAGTTGAAGCCCGGTGCGGCGCGAGGTACTTTCCACCTCAGGCGTCTTCGTAAGAATCTTCTCGACACCGAGCAGCACGTCATTGGTGTCGGTCAGCGACGATCCCGCCGGCATCAGGTAGTCGAGAATGAAACCGCCCTCGTCCATCGCCGGGAGCAGGTCGCTGCCAAGTCCGCGATAGCAGAAGTAAGAGACGCCCACCAGACCTATGCATGCCAGAAAAAGAACTAAAGGCCGGGCGAGTGCGAATTTCAGAGAGCTCGCGTAGAAGCGGGTGACCTTGCCCATGAAGCCAGTAGCCGTGACATGGCCGCGGGAATCGGACGTCTCGTGCGCCTTCCCGGTCGCCTTCCGCTTCAGGAGGTAGTGGCTCAGCGCGGGCGTCCAGGTAAGAGCGAGCCCCAGCGAGGTCAGCAGGGATGCCCCGACCGTGACCGCCAGCGCACGGAAGAAGGTCCCCGTCACACCAGAGATGGAAATCAGCGGCAGGAAAACCACAATTGGTGTGATGGTGGACCCCACCAGGGGGACCCGAATCTCTTTCAGTGCGCTGCGAATCGCTTCGCCGCGCGATTGCCCCGAATCGCGATGCATGACGATGTTTTCCACCACCACGATGGCGTCGTCAATGACCAGACCAACGGCGGCGGCCAGGCCACCGAGAGTCATCAGGTCGAAACTCTCGCCCAGCATTCGCAGCACGATCAGGGTGATGGCAACCGTCGCGGGGATGACGAGTCCAGCCACGATGGAACTGCCCCAGTCCCGCAGAAAGAGTACCAGGATGATCGCGGCGAGCAGGAGACCGATCAGGATGGCATCGCGAACGCTGCTGATGGAATCCCGCACCAGCTGCGACTGATCGTAGAAGGATTGCAGCTTTACGCCCGGGGGAAGCGTTTTCCGGATCTGATCGAGCTCCAGATTGATGGCATCCGCCACTGCCACAGTATTGCCTGTGGGTTGCCGAAAGACATTGAGCAGCACCGCCGGCTTTCCGTTCGCCGTAACCATGGTGTATTGAGGCATCACGGATGTCCCCACGCGCCCCAGATCGCCAATCCGGACAGGCACTCCGTTTTGACTGGTTTTGACGACCACGTTTGCAATCTCTTCAGGCGAGCGTGTCTGCCCGCTTACCAGAGCCAGCGCCAGCTCATGATTGTTCTCGAAAAGGCCCGGGGAATCGATCAGGTTGCTGCGCGCGATCGCGTCGAGTATCCCCGATACAGTCACGCCGGCCTGCAGAAGTTTGGCCGGGTCGGGCTCCACCCGAAATTCGGGCACCTGGCCACCCTGCAACACGACCATGGACACGTCCGCCACGCGATTCAGGCGCGGCTTGATGTCGTAATTGGCAAGTTCCCAAAGCTTGGTCTGCGGGATTGTATCCGAAGTGAGGCTGTATCCCAGAATGGGAAAGGCCGCGAACGTCAGACGGTTGGCGGTGAGCTTCGCCGTGGCCGGCAACTCGGTCTGCACGCGGGCCAGCGCGGCGTTCACGTACTGCAGGGTCTGGAACATATCTACGTTCCATTGGAAGAAGAGGTTGACTTCGGCCGACCCGCGGCTGGTGGTGGAGCGAACGGATTGCAGGCCGGGAACGCTGTTCATGGCCTCTTCGATGGGCCGCGTGACGACAACCTGCATCTGATCGATGGGGGCGACTCCGTTGTCGATGCCGACCACAATGCGGGGAAAATCGGTGGAGGGAAAAACGGCTACCGGAATAGTAAACGCCAGGTAGGCGCCCATCCCAATGAGCGTGATGATGATGAAGATGATCGGTCTTGAAAATGTCGCGGTCCAGTGATCGCGGTGCGTATCCGGCGGATCAGCGTCCGGCTGATTGGGATCGATGCTGGCGGGCTCGTTCATCTATTTGCCCTTTGCCGGCGGTGCGTCGGCGGCATCCGCATCATCATCGTCCTCCGATGGCGGAGGCGCCTCGACCTTGATCTTTGCCTTGTCCTCAAGGCCTAAACCGCCGGAGACGACGACCTTCTCGCCTTCCTGCACGCCACTGGTGATCTCGACGTTGTTTCCCTGCCTGACGCCAATCGCAACCATACGCTCATGGGCCAGATTGTCGCCGCCCGCCACCATCACCTTCTGCCCTCCGGTATCGGAATTCAGCAGGGCGGCGGCAGGGACTATGATGGCGTTCTGCAGCGTTTCCGCGTTGATGACAACATGAACGGTGCCGCCGGGTCTGAGCTTCTCGCCGGGGTTCGGCGCCTGTACCCAAACCTCTACAGTGGTCGTGCTCGGGTCTACCGCGGGACTCACCACAATCACCTTGCCGCCGATGTTTCCATCCGGCCCTGAAATCGTGGCGGGCCGCCCGACCTTGATCGCGGCGGCGTCTTTAACGCCAACATTTGCGCGGGCTACGACCTGCGAGATATCGATAATCGAAAGGATCGGCGATCCGCTGGCCGCGGTGTCGCCCGCATATAGCGGCCGGTCGGAAACGATGCCGGCGATGGGACTGCGCACCTCGGCATAGGAGAGCTGGGCCGCGGAATTCTCATAGTGTGCGCGCGCGGTATCCACCTGCGCCTTCGCGCCGGCAACCTGCGCCCGCTGACCCACGGCCTGCAGGGTTTCGAGATGCCTCTGCGCCGTATCGAACTGGCTCTGGGCCTGCACCATCGACACTTTGGCATCGTCGGCCAGTTTCTGCGCGAGAGCTCCCTGCTTCACCAGCTCCACGCGATTGTCGTAGAGCCTTTTCGCCGCTTCGAGAGACTGCTGAGCGGAGGCTGCATCCGCCTGCGCTTTGGTCCGGTCGTCGACAACAGTCGCGCCGGTCGTGGTCTGGTAGGCGGCCTGGGCCTGATCAAGCTGCCCTTTGCTCTCATTGACACTCGCCGCCAGATCGCGGCTTTCAAGTTCGGCCACCAGCTGCCCGGCGCGGACGTGATCGCCACGGTTCACGAGAATCCGCTTCAGTGGGGCGGTGACCTTGGAAGTCACGTTGGCCTGGTTAATTGGGTAGAGTACGGCGTCGGCGGCGACGACATGGTCGATGGGCCCGCGGCGGGCTTCTTCCACCTGAACGGGCACAGGGGCCTCCGCTTCCGCCGCCGGCCCCGCCGCGTCTTTCTTGCCGCACGACACACAACAGAACACGACACACAACGACGCGAATGCGAGCAGAAGCCCGGCTTGAGATTTACGATGCATGGTCAGAAGGTCCCTGTCAGGGTCTGGATATTTGCCAGCGCCACCCGGTAGCGGGCGAGTCCGTCGTCATAAGCGTTACGCGCCTGCGTAACAGTGGACTGCGCATCCACGACTTCAAACGCGGCGGCTTCACCGGCCTGATAACGAAGAATGGTCAAGCGCAGGCTTTCCGCCGATAATTCGGCCGAACTGCGAAGCGATTCGATCTGAGCCTGCGCGGCGCTGGCTTCCGCGTATGCAATCGCAAGATTGCTCTGCAGCGTTCTTTCGGCAACCGACACATCGAGCTGCGCCTGATCGCGTTTAAACTCGGCCTGCCTCACTCTGCTGCGGGTGACACCCCAGTTCCAGACTGGAATGTTGAGTGTCACCTGCGCGGAATAACCCAGATTGTGCCGCCCAGGAAGCGCCTCGTTCCCAAGTGCGCCGCCGACTGGTTCCCTTGTCGCCGGGCCATTGATGCCGAACTCGTTGGCGTTGATGCCATAGAAGAAGTCGAGGGCGAGAGACGGGAGAAAGCCATAACGGGCGACTCCGACGTCGTATCCCGCCGATTCCGCGGTGAAGCGCGCGGCTCTCAGATCCGGACTCGATGCCGTGGCTTTCGCCCGCGCTTCCTCTACCGGCGGCAGCAATACGGCCTGACTCATATCGTCCACCACGGAGAAACTGGAACTGAAGGCCGGAAAAATCAGAACACCGAGCGCGATCTTCGCCTTTTCAATGGCAACCTGTGCATCGAGCAGATCGCGATCGCGCTGCTGTGCCTGGATTTGCGCCTTGATGACGTCGGCGTGGGCGGCTTCCCCGCCCTTTTCCTGCTTTTGCGTGATATCCAGGAAGTTATGAGCTTCCACCCGGCTCTTTTGTGCGTTCACGAACTTGCGCTCAGCCGAAGCAATGGCGTAATAGTCCTGAATCACAGTGGCAACAAGGCCTCGCGCCGCCACGTCCACCTTTGCAGCCGCGGCGGCATGTAATGCAAACGCGCGCCGGATTTCTCCATGACGGAATACCGCGAGGAGCTCTTCATGCACCACTGCCTGCTCGTTGTAAATGTGAACGCCATCGTTGGCCACGAAGACTCCGGAAGGCGTGCCGTTCCCTTCGGTGTAGATGAACTGGTTGAAGGCGCTGACGGTGGGCAGGGCCAGAGCGCGGGCCTGCGCACTATCTTCTTTGGCGAGCAGTACGGCGAGATTCGCGCTTTGAATCTGGCCGCCATACCGACGGGCGCGGTTAATAGCATCCTGGAGCGTGATCGGGGGCGGCGCGGGGCTCAGCGTACCGGACAAAGTTGCAGGACTGGAAGGCGCCGGAGCCTGGGCCCATGCAGACGCCGCAAGAGCAGCCAGAATAGCCGGCGACAGTGACATTCTTCCCTTCATGTGATCAATTCACGCAAGTCTATCAGTGAACCATTTCCACCTGAAAAATGGCTGAATGGCGGGATTTTGCTAGATTGTAGACAGTCTCGGCGCGATGTCCCGAAAATCATCCCTCAACCTTATGGTCCGGCTCCTGAGCGATCCGGCAGACTTCGCGGCGGCCGACGACCCAGAGCTCTGGAAAGAAGTCACAGCAAATGCGGCACAGCACGGACTGACCCAGCTGGTTGCCTTCGCCGCGCGCGGCCGCGTGCCCCCCAGAGAACGTGAGTGGTGCGACCAGGTTCTGACGCGGGCCTGGCGGCGCCACGCCGATAATCTCGCCAATCTGGAGTACATACTTCAGCTGTTCGAAGGGGAGGGCATACGTTCGCTGGTCCTCAAAGGACCTTGTCTCGCGCTGCGCCTCTTTGCCCCGCCGTTTCTGCGCAAGACGTCGGGCGATCTGGATCTGGCCGTGGGGGACGCCGACCTTGCGCGAGCCTGCCAGACCCTGGAGCGGGCCGGCTATTCGCAACTTCTCGATGCCGAAGAGGCTCTGGAGTTCAGCCACCACATCGTTCTCATGCATCCCGTGCGGCCGCGAGTGGAACTGCATTTTCGCCTTTCGCACGGGGCGCGCGGAATTGCCGTCGATGAGTTCCTGGGCCGGGCCATTCCTTACCGCCTTCCGAGTGGCCGGGAGGTCCTGATTCCGGACCCTGCCGACGAATTGTTGTACCTCGCGCTTCATGTCGCCTCCGGGCGACTGGTGCCTTTCTTTCACGTTTACGAGTTGCACCGAATGTGCTCGTCCGCGCCGAGGGAACACCTGGTGGAAGCGGTGCGGCGCGCCGAGAGAGATCATTTCCTGGGCGCATTCTGGCTGATTGACATGGTGTTTCGTCTTCATTGGGGCGAGCCGTTTCTGCCGCCGGAATTCCCCGTGAGGCCACCCTGGCTGCATTGGCGTATCAACGAGAAGCTGTACTGGGCCTACGAAGAATGGGCCCGCAAAGGCGCCGAGCACACTCTGGCCACCCGCCTGTGGGGACGGTGGCTCGATTTGCAGACCGGCGACCGCCCTTCCGATACCTGGAAGCAACTGCGCCTGCTTGCCCGCTTCGCCGGCCAGCAACTTCTTCAGAAGGGTTGGCGCAACATGCCCGTGGGCGGCGTGCGTCCGCCTGACATCCCGAATGTGGCTCCGGACGTTACCCCGGAAGCCGACGGTTCGCCCACCGCCACGCCGTCTCGACGATCCTCTTAATATCCGAATCCTCGGGCTTCCACCCCAGTTCCGCCTGCAGCCGCGATGAATCGGCCACCAGCGTCGGCGGATCGCCTTCCCGCCGCGGGCCAAACTTGAAAGGCACTTGCTTTCCGGTCACTTCTTCCACGGCGCGCATAACCTCATTCACCGAAAACCCATGCCCCGTGCCGACGTTGTATTGCGTCGACGCGCCGCCTTTCACGAGGGATTCAACCGCGACAATATGAGCCCGGGCCAGGTCGGTCACATGAATATAGTCGCGGATGCAGGTTCCATCCGGCGTGTCATAGTCGTTCCCGAACAGAGTGACGGGCTTACCGGTCTGAATGGCGCGGAAGAGCAGCGGAATCAGATGCGTCTCCGGTTCGTGATCCTCTCCGGCGCGGCAGGCGGGGTCCGCGCCCGAAGCGTTGAAATAGCGTAGGCACACGCTACGGATTCCGTGGATCTGATCGAACCATCCGAGGATCTTCTCCACCATCACCTTCGATTCGCCGTAAGGATTGATGGGCGCGTACGGCAGATCTTCCC
>JBDUBZ010000004.1:0-32444 GCA_040003745.1 Terriglobia bacterium | reverse complement strand
ATTCCGCCAAGAACACCACCGGCAACACCACCGGGTACGCCGCCCGGGACACCGCCAACTACGGCGGCCGTCATAGGCGCTTCTTCCTCGGTGATCATCTTAACTTCTTTGGGGATGGTCTTCGGCGCCGTAAACACATCCATCTGCAGATGCTTGGGCTGGACTTTGACGACTTTGACCGCCTGAGGGGGCGGCGGAGGAGGTGGTGGCGGCGGCGGTGGTGGCGCGGTCATAAAGCTCGAAAGCTGCGCCTGTGGAATCGCCTCGAAATAGATCAGCGGAATGATGACGAGCACCACCACGATGGCGAGCTGAATCACGAGCGAAAGCAGAATTGTATAAGGTTTCTTGGTTGTGCCCGTGCCGTCCACGAAAGTTTGTTCGAACATAAAGTGCGCCTCCCTCACCCGACAGGCCTCTAGGCCCGCATGCTCATCTCAGGTCTCTAAAACCAATGCCTACCACGCCTGCAAACTATCCGGCCACGCCTGCAAAATACCGGACCGAACTCAATACCCTGGCCGGCACCGTTTTACCGGGCCAGCCGCGCCGAACTTTTTCCCGCTTCTGGCTTCGCCGCACCGGGCTTCACGCCGGGTACCGACTTAGCGCTCTCCGTACGTCCGGAGCCAACCCCGGGCGTTGTCTTCTTCCGCTTATCCGCCCAGTCATGCCAGAAGAGCACAATCGGACTGGCCACAAACACGGACGAATACGTCCCGATGATGATACCGATCACAAGCGCTAAAGAAAACCCGTGAAGCACCGGTCCGCCAAAGAGAAACAACGATAATACTGCAATGAACGTCAGACCCGAAGTCATGATCGTCCGGCTCAGCGTCTGATTCACGCTGGCATTGATCACATCCGCCAGGCGCTCCCGGCGGTTGAGCTGCATATTCTCGCGGATCCGGTCGAAGATGACGATGGTGTCGTTCATCGAGTATCCAACGAGCGTCAACAGCGCCGCAATTACGGTCAGGGTAATCTCTTTGTTCAACAGGGAAAAGATACCGATCGTAATGATCGTGTCGTGAAGCACCGCCGCTACCGCGCCCACTCCGTAAATCCATTCAAACCGGAACCAGATATATACCAGCATGCCGGCTAATGCAAGCAGGGTGGCCTCAATTGCCTGGTGGCTCAAATCGGACCCGACCCTGGGCCCCACCGTCTCGCTGTTACGGACGGTGTATGGCGCAGTGTAGCACTCTTGATTCAACACGTTCATCGCCGCCGGCGTCAAGCCCGGAAGGGAGCGCAGATCGTCAATTTTTGTAATCAGACCACCGTGCGTATCGCGCCAGGCCACAATCGATGCGGCCAGTTGATCGAGCTGCTGCTGAGAAAGCTGTACGCCCGCGCGCTGCATCGGATCGCTCAGTCTGCCCGCGAGCACCGTCGCGCCGACATTATTCAAATCGAGCTTGCCGTTCCCCGGCTGCCCAAAATTATTTTGCAGGGTCGCGAGCACGATGTCTTTATTCTTCGCAAGCGTCGCGTCGTCTGCCCCGCCCGTTCCGATCTCGACCTCATTCGATTGATTTTCGAAGGTCTGCACGGTCGGCGGAGTCGACAGAGCCTTATCGAGCGCAGCCCGAAGCTGCTGCACTGGCGGCTGGCCGGCAAATTTTACCGTCATCAGCATGCCGCCCTGAAATTCAATGCCCAGCCGAGGCCCGCCATGGGCGATCAGACTGATCAGCCCGATCACGCTCAAAACGGCCGAAGCCCCAATGAAAGGCCATTTGTACCGGAGAAAGTCGAAATTGGTATTTTTAAATAATTCCATCGATCACTGCCCGCCCGTTTTGTGGGCCGAACCGCGCCATATGCTTCCGACACCGGTTCTGAATAATTTGTTCCCCAAAGTGAGCGCCGTATTTTGGTGTGTCCCGTCTCGCCCAGATATCATATACTCAACGCCTTTGTCTGAGTCTTCCCGGACAGTTCCCAGTCGAAAATCACCTTCGAGACAAACACAGCCGTGAACACATTGGCCAGCAGGCCGATGACCAGGGTGACGGCAAATCCTTTGACCGGTCCCGTCCCGAAGAGGAACAGAAAAAGGCAGGAGACAATCGTCGTGACGTGAGTATCGACGATGGTCCACCAGGCTTTTGCGAAGCCAGCGTCGACTGCCGATACAACCGTTTTGCCAGCGCGCAATTCTTCCCGAATGCGCTCGAAGATCAGCACGTTCGAATCGACCGCCATGCCAACGGTGAGAATGATCCCGGCGATGCCCGGCAGCGTCAGCGTGGCGCCGAAGTAGCATAACGCCGCCATCAGAATGATGGTATTGAGCAACAGCGCGAGCACGGCATTGAGGCCGGATCTCTTGTAATAAATCAGCATTACAACGATTACGGCGGCGAGCCCGGCAAGGCCCGCCAGCACGCCTTCGCGAATGGAATCGTTACCGAGCGAAGGGCCCACAGTGCGCACGTTTTCATACTGGATTCCCGCTGGCAGGGCGCCCGTGTTGAGCACCAGCGCGAGATCGGAAGCCTCCTGCTGAGACGACAGGCCGTTGATGCGCCCGGATTCGCTGATCGCGCTCTGCACGGTGGCGACGCTGCGAATATTCTTGTCGAGAACCACGGCAAGACGGTTGCCGATGTTGGCCTGGGTGAATTTCTCAAAGCGGCGGGCGCCGTCGTTCGAGAGCGTAAAGCTGGTTTCCCAGCGGCCGGGACTATCGGAATCGGGCGCCGCGCTGGCGTGCCGCACATCCTGACCGGTAATGGCGGCAGTGCGCGAGATCAGATACCATCCGCCGCCACCGACGCCGGAAACGTATTCAGCGAGCTCGGTATTGACCGGCAGAATGCCACCTTTCGCAGACTGGGCCTCAGCTTCGGTCTTCCAGGGGCCTTCGTTCTTCACCTCGACGATTTTGAGCTGCGCCGTTTCGCCGATCAACTGCTTCACATGGGCCTCGTCGTCGATGCCGGGCAGTTCGACCAGGATATTCGCCTGGGTGGCGGGATCGCCATAGGGCTGAATCGTAGGCTCTTTGACCCCAAGATCGTTTATGCGCCGATTGAGCGTCTGGATTTCCTGGGTTACCGTCGCGCGTTTCAGATCGAGCAGCGCGGTCGGCTTCATATTCATGCGGTAATCGTTCGCATTCTGAGGTGTCAGAATCCATTCGGGATGTTTTTCGGCGACGATGGAGCGGAAAGACTGGCTGCGTGCCGCGTCGACGCCGCGAACGTTGATCTGGATGGAATCGGTATCCGCCACTTTCTGCGGATCGTTGCGGTCCATGCCGGCCACGGCGATATTCTGCGTTCGGGTCTCGTCGCGGAGGGCTTCGATGGTCTGGTCGGCCATGGTCTTTGCGGCATCCTGCACCTGAACCTGCAGCACCATATGACTACCGCCCTGGAGATCGAGACCGAGGTGGATGTTTTTGGCGAGGTTTGCCTTCAGTTCCTCTGCCGAGCGCGGCAGTCCAAAGATGCCATAAAGGCAGATGAGCACGGTGGCCACAATCACAACCGTTTTGATCATCAGATTTCGTTGCATGTATTAGCCTTATCGATTGCGAGGTATTTTCTTACCGGCCCGTTATTTCGGGCCGTCGGGCTCAACCAGAGAGGTTACCGCGGAGCGCGAGAACTGGAGTTTGAGGTTATCCGGTTTAACTCTCAAAACCATTGTGTCACTGTCCACGGCCGTAATGGTCCCGACGATACCGCCGGAAGTGACGACTGTATCGCCATTTTTCAGATTTTGCAGCATCTGCTGCTGTTTTTTCTTCTGCCGCTGCATGGGCATGAACAGAAGAAAATAAAACACCAGCGCGATCAGTATATATGGCGCGAACAGCACAATGGAACTCGCCGGTGAGCCGGCTTGAAGAAATAGGGATATTGGCACGTCAGAGTCTCAGGCGTTTCCGTCGATCCGGCCAGCCCGCGTGTGTCGATCGCGCGCGGCGTTCAGATACTGCGGGAATTGACCCAATAGGATAGACTGCCTGATCTCCCCCATGATGTCAAGGTAACGACGCAGATTGTGACGGGTGGCGAGGGAAGAAAACAGGATTTCTTTAGCCTGAAACAGGTGACGCAGATAGGCTCTCGAATAGTTTTGACAGGTGTAACAGAGGCAATTGGGGTCGAGCGGCCGCGGGTCGTCGCGATACTGCGCGTGTTTGATGACGACGCGGCCTTCCGAGGTGAAAATCCAGCCGTTTCGGGCATTTCGCGAGGGCAGTACGCAATCCATCATGTCGATTCCGCGGGCCACGTACTCGGGCAGTTCATGGGGCATACCCACGCCCATGGCATAACGAGGCCGGTCTTTGGGAAGCAGCGGCTCACTGGCCTCCACCATTTCCATGCTGAGCGGGCGTGGTTCACCGACAGACAAGCCGCCTATCGCGTAGCCGTCGGCGTCGAGATCGCGCAACTGCTCCGCGCACTGGCGGCGAAGGTCCGGGAACGTGGAGCCCTGGACGATGGGGAAGAGCGCGTGGCGCGACGGAATTTCCGCGATGCGCTCGCGATAGTGGGCAAAGGCGGTCCGGGCCCAGCGGATGGTGCGATCCATCGACTGCCGGGCGCTTTCGAAGCTTACGGGATAAGGCGGGCATTCATCGAGCACCATCATGATGTCGCTGCCGAGGGCGAGTTGCACGTCCACGGTGGAGGCCGGGGTGAAACGGTGGGTATCGCCGTTGAGGTGGGATTGAAAGGTTACGCCTTCTTCGGCGATCTTCCTCAGGTCGGAGAGGCTGAAGACCTGGAAGCCGCCGGAATCTGTCAATAGCGCGCCTGGCCAGGACATGAACCGGTGCAGTCCGCCCAGTTGCCGGATCAACTCATGACCCGGGCGGAGGAATAAATGGTAAGTGTTGCCGAGGATGATGGGGGCTTTGAGATCTTCCCAGAGATCGCGCTGGGAGAGTCCTTTAACGGTGGCCTGGGTGCCGACCGGCATGAAGACCGGGGTCGGTATATCGCCGTGTTCGGTATGGAGGACGCCGGCGCGGGCGCGGGTTTCCGGGCATTCGGCGAGAAGTTCGAAGGTGATTTGGCGCAAAGGTCTGTTCTTATAGCTTAGGCGGCGCGCAAAAGGGCTGTCACTAAAGTCTCACCTCAATTCAGGTGAGGGTCCAGGATCTGCGCCGGGCGTGACCCATTTGAGCCGAAGCAGCCAGTTTTCGCCGGATGCGTTGAGCACAAGCTGGTTTTCATCGCTGCCGATGAGCGTTCCCTCGTTCAGAACTGGTATCCATTTTGAGGAAGCCCGGTCAAGCATGACGATCGGTCCGCGTGGCGACGAGCGTGGGCCGCCTTGAGCGAACAGCCGGCCGTCCGCTGTGGTGACGAAGTTCCGCAGGTTGGGCTCGCTTATCGTGGTTCGGTAAAGGGCCTGCCCCGTCGGACTGATTTCAAGCCACTCCATCCCGGACGTGAGGTGGTCGATCAGAATGCCGATGCGCTGATCGGAAACGAAGATGCGATGTTCACCCCGGGACGCGCCAGAGCCCGGGATGGCGAGGTCCTGTCCCACAGGAAAGTCCTGGAGTAGCTGCCCGTCACCCGTTTAACGGCGCAGTGAAATCTTTCCGCCGCGGGTAACACCCAGCAGAAGAACGTTATGCTATCCATCAAACGCCGCACCGATGGACCGCCAGGCGGCTGGTTTGAAGTCAGAACGGATGTTTCGCCCACTCGAATCGAAGAAACTGAGGGGATCTTTTCCTGGCGTCAACATTTCGCCTTTGCTGCTGTCACTGCAGAACCCGAGCGCCGCTATGAGGGTGCCATCGGAATCGATGTCGATGTCCGGCAGGACGCAGGAGCCGGGACCCGCGACGCCCCAGCCACCATCCGGCCGCCAAATACGACCTGAAAGGTCATAGACTTCCAGGTGGGGCGGTACTCGCAACACGACGTAGCCCCTGTGATAACCGGCGACGACCGACGGCTCATGGCTGGAATTAAGGGCTATTGTGACGTCAGGTTTAGACTGACCTTCGGCGAATGCAGAGGCGATAAAGAAAAGGGCTAAAAAGAGCACGGCGTGCACCACCTCCATTCAGTCAATTTGCGGAAATTGTGACCGTAGCGTCGCAGCCTGAACCCAGGGTTCCGACGTGTTTTTCGGTGGTTGTCCACGGATAGCCGCACGCATGGAGTTTAATACCTTTCGACCACTCAAGGTAGTCGTTGCAATACGCCCGCGCAAAAAAGGAACTGGACAGAATGCGCCATTATGCTGTTTTTCATGATTGAGTTCTCGATAGTGTTGTCGAATTTCGAAGATGATTTGGCGCCAACGTGTGTTGCCCCAAAAATAACGCGGGCCGGCGTGCAGAGCGGCGGTCCTATAAATTAGAAGCAGGTATGTGCAGGAATATTCGCAACCTTTTCAATTTTGAGCCGCCCGTGACGCCGGAGGAGATCCGCGATGCTTCGCTGCAGTTTGTGCGGAAGATCAGCGGGTTTCAGAAGCCATCGAAAGCCAATGAGGAGGCTTTTGCGGCGGCGGTGAAGGGCGTGACGGGTGTGTCGACGGAGTTGCTGAGTTCATTGCGGATCCACGCTCCGGCGAAGAACCGCGAAGAGGAAGCCGCAAAGGCAGGGCTGCGCAGGAATTTGAGGGATGCGCGGCAGGGGGTCTGAGGGGGCTCTAGGCCGGGTTCGAGGACGGCTTGCCCACCTCCCGGCGCAACGGGTCGCCGGACCGAGCCCGATCCTGCTGGAAACGAGGCTTACGATATCTGGCGGTGACGTCTACGCAGCCTTCCCGCCGCCTTCCGTAAAGAAGTAAGCGACAATAGGGACTGACATGCCTTATTCCGAAATGCTGATTGCCCCTATGCGCGAAGATCTCACGCGCTTTGGCCTCGAAGAAGCCCGCACGCCCGCCGATGTCGACCGCGCCATCGCGGCTGAAAACGGTACGGTCCTGATGGTCACGAACTCGGTCTGCGGATGCGCCGCCGGCAAAGCCCGCCCGGGCATCGGTATGGCTCTGCAGGGCGCGGTTCGTCCGGATAAAGCGGCCACCGTCTTCGCCGGCGCGGATGAAGCCGCCGTGTATCACCTGCGAGGCATTCTCGCGGATTACCCGCCGTCCTCGCCTTCCATCGCACTCTTCAAAAACGGCAAGCCCGTATACGTCATGCATCGCAGTGATATTGAACGGCGGGATGCTCCGCAGATCGCTGCGCTTCTGACCGAAGCGTTCCAGAAGTTCTGCGTGAAAGAACCCGTTCAGGCCTGAAGCACAGGCGAGGCCCAGGAAGTTGGATAGTCCCATTGCTCCGCGCGATTGCGCGAACCTCGACGAAATTCGCGCGGGCATGGATGCCATCGATCGCGAAATCGTTGCCCTCATCGCGCAGCGTGTGGCTTATGTCCGCGCCGCCGCGAAATTTAAGACCAGCTCCGCCAATGTGGCTGCGCCGGAGCGGGTCGCCGCCGTGCTTAAGACCCGCCGCGAGTGGGCCGAGGCGTCCGGTCTCAGTGGCGATGTCATCGAAGGTCTTTATCGCGAGCTCGTGACATATTGTGTCTCTGAAGAGCACCGCGAATTTGAATCCAGCCGGTCCGCCTAGTCTCTGGCGCCATGCCGGCTTCATGCGACCGTGGGCCGGACAGTCCATCTCCGTATTTGGGTTCGCCTGACTGGCAATTAAACTGCATTGTTCCGGGGCGATGTTACGGACTCTTCCTCTTTTGGCCGGGCTCATCGCGGTGAGCGCGGTGGCAGCCGACCGCGACAGCGCATGGGCCGTGCTTGATAAATCTCTGAGCGACGGAAGCGCGGACCGCCGGCAGGAGGCTCTGGTCGCTCTCTCCACGCTCGATGGCTCGGAAAAAGGCGCCATGACACGGGCCGTAAACGCGCTGAAAGACAAGGACGTGGCGGTTCGCCAGTCGGCCGCCCTCACGCTCGGTCAGTTGCAATGCAAAGACGCCATCCCCGCCCTGACAGAGGCACTTGACGATTCGCCTGAAGTTGCTTTTGCGGCCGCGAAAGCTCTTACGGCCATGGGCGATCCCGGCGGCCGGGACATCCTTGTCGCCGTTCTCGCCGGAGAGCGCAAAGATGCGCCCGGGATGATGACCAACGCCGTGAGGAAGGCGAAAGATAAACTGCACCATCCAGAAGGCCTGCTTCTGATGGGCGCTCAGGATGCCACGGGGGCAATGTTCGGACCGGTTTCCTTCGTATTTCCCGTAGTCAAAAATGCCGCCGATTTGAAGGGGAAGGGCGCACCCGGCCGTGCCGCGGCCGCGGCCTGGCTGGCAAAAAGCCCCGATCCGTATGCCGTCACATTGCTCGAATGGGACTTGAACGACGACAACCAACTGGTACGTGTCGAGGCCGCCAAAGGGCTCGGTATTCGCGGAGCCGATGACAGCATTTCAAAGCTTGAGCCCCTGCTGAACGACCAGCACACTTTCGTGCGCGATATGGCGGCCGCTTCGATCATTCGGATACTGGATCGGGATGGGGAGGCGGGCGCCGTCTCTTCAACGCCGATAATCCCGGTGGCTGTACCGAAACACTAAAATTGGCTTGTGAAGTATTTTTCCACCGTCGTGCTGACGGCCGCAGCGGTATTCGCACAAGCCCCTTCCGAAATCCCGAAGGCGAATCTTAAGCCCGGTCTGTATGCGGTCTTCGATACGTCCGAAGGTGTCATCACGGCGCAGCTTTACGAAAAATACACGCCCGAGACCGTGAAGACTTTTGTCGCCCTCGCGCAGGGGACCAGGCCCTGGTTCGATCCCACGACGAAAAAAATGGTCCGGCGCCCGCTTTATAACGGCATCGATTTCCATCGCATCGTGCGAGAGGAAATGATCCAGGCGGGAGACCCGACGGGAACCGGAACGCATAACTGCGGTGTCAGTGTGAAGGATGAATTCCTGCCAGGCCTGCGCTTCGACAGGCCGGGGCGGCTCGGCATGGCGAACACCGGGCAGCCCGATTCCGGCGGATGTCAGTTCTTCATTACGGACCAGGCGCTCCCCCTCTGGAATGGCAAATACACTGTCTTCGGCCAGGTGGTTTCCGGTCAGGAGGTCGAAGCGAAGATTAACCGCATGCCGCTTCGCGGCGACCGCCCCATCGACAAGATCCGCCTGAACAGCGTGATCATACGGCGTATCCGGTAGAAGGCCCGCTCTCTGCCTATTTGCCCGTGAGCTGCGGCTGTTCGGCGAGAAATCCAAAACAATAAACGTTGTTGTCCTGGGTGCTGAAGTAGATTCGCCGGTTGGCGATGGCGAGGCCGCCCCGTGCCGGCGACGTGATTGCCCTGCCGCTGTTATAGAGCATCTTTCCCGTGCTCGCGTCGAGCGCGTTCAATCCATTCGACGCCAGCACGAAGACCACGCCATTCGCAATAACCGGCGCGGAGGCAGAGGCGAGCGCCGCCGAAGCCCACACCTTCGTCAGCACCGGTTTGCCGCTCCGGTCTTCCACGCGAAATCCTATAACACCCGCAGCCGAACTGGCATAGAGCCAACGCAGTTTCTCCGGATCTTCCCAGCTCGCAAAAGCATTGTGAAAGCCGCCCGCCGCGATCGGCTCGCTCTCAAACAGAGGCACCTTCATCGCTTTCGGATCCAGTAAGAACAGGCGTCCATCGGAGCCACCGGCGGCAATCACTTCGGAGCCCGCCCAGTTGAAGATCACCGGAGTCGCGCCCGGCCCGAGTTCCGTGATCTTCGTCTTCGTCAGAAAGTAGTCGTTGACCGCGAGGGTCTTCGGCTGGAGGGCGAACACGGCGTCATTCCCGCCATTCAGATTCCTCGCCTGCGCATAAACGAATCCGTCCTGCCCGATGGCGCTTCCCTCGCTGCCCACAATGCTGCCGCCCTGTGCAGGCTGCGCCACGACCTTGTTGGCATCCGACGCGAGATCGAGCGCATACATCGAATCCGCCTTGCCGCCACACCCATCGAGCGTGGCTGCATAGACCACGTTGTCGCTGATGTTGAGGGCGCTCACCTTTGAGTTTGGCGGGACAAACTGCATGGCGGGCGCACGGTCTTCGCCCGTGGAAGGATTCACGATGTGCAGATAACCGTCACTCGATACCGCGAAAAATTCACCACCCCGGGCAGGCCGGCGCACAGGCGTGGCCACTGCTCCGGGCGCGGGTCGGGACGTCCGGGCCACGACTGCCGTACTGCTGCCTGCCATGGCAATCGGCACCGGCATCAGGTCCCGGCATCCTTCGGGAATGACAGCGGGGGTCTTGACCGGCTCGGTACTGAAATGCGCTTTCCAGATGGCTCTGTTCAGGTCGGCATCCAGTGAATAAGCCGAATCCGAACTGTCGGCGAACACCAGCATTTCCTTGAAGCCGAGATACGTGATCAGCCGTCCCAGGACCATCGGCGTGCTGGGCGCGCTGCCGGCCTTGAACTTATACAGCAGCTCGAGGCCTTTCACGTTGTCCTTCGTGAAGGCCGTTTCCGATTTCGCCCAGCCGTCCCGCTGCGGGCTCCCGCCCACCGTTGGCCAGTCCGCCGCACGCAACAGCATGCATGTCAGTGCGATCAACGCAAGGTTCCGGCGCATGCAGCTATTTTCCCGGCAGCCCGAAACAATAGAGCGTGCTGTCGAAAGTGGTCATGTAAACGCGGCCATTCGCCACGGAGATTGCGCCGAAATGACTGAACGTGGAGATCTGATCTCCACTCGAATACAGCTCTTTCCCGGTCTCGGCATCGAGCGCATACAGGACTGCATGCGTGGAATTCTTAATACGCAGAGGACTTGAATCGTCCAGACCGCGGTCGGCATAAGCCTGTTCCGTGTTCTCGCCGTTCCCGTAGCTGTAGACCACGCCGTTTGCGATCACCGGCGGCTCGGCCCGGTTCATATCGCGCGACATCCAGGCGGGCGTTAACTGCGGCTTGCCACCCTTGTCTTCGACCTTGAACGCCACCACCGCGCCGTTCTTCACCGGTCCATAGGATACCGGAACTTTGAAGTTTGAATGGACCGGTCCCCAGAAGGGCGTAAGCACCCACTGGGTTCCGCGCGCATCCGCCCAGTTGGCCATGGAACCCCAGATGCCTGCCGATGCGAAATTCACCTCTTCATTGCAGATCAGCGGCGTGCGGTCGAGCGGCGTCTGGTGATCGTCGCCCCCGGCATTCTTCACGTCCATCAGATACACGCGGCATTCCTTGCTCGCGGTGGCCAGCAGTTCGCGGCCTTTGTAAGTAAAGATGGTGGGCGTGACCTGAAAATCGAGATCGCGCTTCTGCAGCCAGGTCCAGTTCGAGGGAATGAAATAGTCGACGATCTTCAGCTCATCGCCCTCCACCTTCGCGCCGATTAAGCCATTCCCGTAGGTCTGCGTTTCCTTCTCGTAGCGGCCATCGCCCGTTGGTCCCCATGCGACGCCGTTCGAATCGATGGCGACGCCGCTGCGCCCCCACATGCCGCCGCTCTTCGGATTCGCGGTCATCACCTTATGCTGCGGATCGTCGAGCTTCACCGCCCACATCTGGTTCGGATTGCCGTTGCAGCCCTGCGACGTACTGGTGTAAAGAATGTGGTTCACCAGATTCAGGGAATAGGATTTACCGTTGCCGAAGCCGAATTTAAAGGGCGGCGCCACATCCTCACCATCGGCCACGTTCAGTGAATGTAACTGCCCATCGCCAGCCATCGCGTAGACGGTTCTCGCACCGTTGGCGCCGGGCGGCCCAATCACGGGAGTCCCCGTCATGCCGCCGGGGCAGAGCGGATCACCGGGCCGCAGCCCGCGGCCTTCTTTCACCGGCGGATATTCGAAATGCTTCTGCCACAGGACCTTGCCCGCTTCCACATCGATCGCATAAAGGTTGTCGGCAATGCCCGCTTCAATGGCGATCTGTTTCACGCCGCCGCTGGTCTTCACCTGTTCCAGAATCAGTGGAGCGAACAGGGAATGCATTTCCCGCGGCGGGCTGTCGAACTTCAGCTTCCACAGAATCTGCAGACCTTTGACGTTGTCTTTGTTCAGGACGTGCTCGTCCTTCTGCCATGCGGTGCGCTGCGGATTGCCGCCATCGGTTGGCCAGTCCGCACTCCATGCTGCGCTGCATAAAAACGTGATGAAGACAAGTTTTCGCATTCGGGGAATCCTTTCGTTAGCGGCCGGTCAGCTGCGGCTGCTCGGCCATGAAGCCTAAACAATAAACGGTATTGCTGTGGTCGGTGAAGTAGATGCGCCGGTTGGCTATCGCAAGCCCGGCATCGTGAGCGTACGCCGCGGCTGACCAGGAGTAGAGCTCTTTGCCTGTAAGCCCGTCAAGAACGCGAAGGGTAGCCTTGCCGCCAGGGGCCTTGCCGCCTGAAAGCAGAAATAAGAGTCCATTGGCCGTCACCATTGAATCGCCGCCTTTGCCGGCTTTCCAGACTGACTTCAAAACTGGCGAACCGTTGCGATCCTCAACGTTAAAACCCTCGACGGAATTTTCCGCGGCGGCGTAGACCCATCGCGGCCCGTCTGGGGCGTCCTCCCAGCTTGCGAACGTCAGGGGAGAATGAGCCGTCGTTTCGGTCCGGCTGGGCGCGTCGGTTCCCGAATAGAGCAAATGAAGATTACCCCACACTACGGCATCTTTGCCCTTCCACTGGAAGACCATGGGGCTGGCCATGGGGCTGGCTGCGGGGCTGGCCGCGCTCCCACCGTCTGTTGCTTTGAACGATTCCTTTGCCTGCAAATCCCTGGTAAGTGCGTGCAGGCCGTCTTTCGTCTGGACGCAGATCGTGCCATCCGTTCCGGCCGCAATGCCGCTCGCATCGGCCGCGAAACTCGAAAGCTTACCTTCCCCGCCGGACATATCGAGCGCATACACGGCATTCGGCTTCCCGCCGCAATTGTCCGTGGTCGCCGTGTAAATCACGCCTTCGTTCACGATCAGAGGGCCTGCGCTGGAATTGGGCGGGATGAACTTCACTGGTGGAACTTTATCCCCACCGGTCGACGTATTTAACGCGTGCAGATAGCCATCGGCGCTGACCGCAATGAAAATGCCGGAGCGTCCAAATCCCGTGGCGAAGAGCCCGCTGCGGCCCGGAGCTGCGCCCAGGCCGCGCCCACCCGCCGCGGAACTGCTCCCCGGCATGGCGAGGGAGGCCGTAAGACCTCCAGGGCATGTCGCCGTTGGTGAGGCCAGCGGCTTGTCGCCTTTGTAATCGAAGTGAGTCTTCCAGATCATGCGGTTCAGATCCGCATCCACCGCGTAGACATTGTCTCCGCTGCCGCCGAAGAACAGCATTTCCTTGAAGCCGAGATAGGTGATCAACATGCCGTTGATCATGGGCGAAGTGAGCGCCCGCAGGCCCCGCGCCTGATTGTCGGCCTTGTACTTATACAGAAGTTCGATCTTGTGGGCGTTCTCGCGCGTAAACGCCTTTTCGGCGCGCGCCCAGCCGTCTCTTTGTGGACTGCCGCTCTGAGTGGGCCAGTCCGCACCCGACATGACCAGCGCCGCGACAGCCACTGCCATAACCGTAAAGAACAGCTTTCGCATGCGAAATGTTCCCTTCATGGGGTTTGAAACGTCTGCAAAGTATATATCAGCCGATGCGGGACGGGAGCGCAATTCATCGCGATGGCATCATAAATAATTGTCCAGCGGCTGGCTCCTTCTCGTCGTTCCCGGCCTCATCTGGGGCGCTTCCTTTCTCTTTATGGCCGAGGGTCTCCGCTCTATTGGACCTTATGGAGTCGCCTTCGTACGCATCTGCGTCGGCTTCCTGACACTGGCTCTCTTTCCGGCGGCGAGAAAGCCGGTGGCACGCGCCGGCTGGAGTTCCATCCTGTGGCTGGGCCTGCTCTGGTTTGCCTTCCCGCTCAGCATGTTCCCCTTCGCCGAGCAGCGCGTCTCTTCCGCGCTCACCGGAATGCTCAACGGCTCGAACCCGCTTTTCGCCACCCTCGTCGCCGCGTGGATCGCACGGCGAGCCCCTTCCCGCGGTGTCGCCATCGGCCTGACCGTGGGTATGTCCGGTATTCTCCTCATGGCGCTGCCGGCGCTGAATCAGGGACACAGCAGCGCCGTGGGCGTTGGCATGATTCTTGCCGCCATGGTCTCCTACGGATTCGCGCTCAGCATTGTGCGATCGCTGCAGCAGCGTTACGGCGCGGTTCCGGTCATCTGGCGCGCCCAGGGCGTTGCCCTGATTCTGCTCGCCCCGTTCGGCATTCCTGACCTGGTTCACGCCCACTGGCTGCTGGTCCCGCTACTCTCGCTGCTGGCGCTGGGCGCATTCGGGACGGCGATCGCGAATGTCGTGATGGCCTCCGCAGCCGGCCGGTTCGGAGCGGCCCGCGCTTCAGGCACTACGTTTCTGATTCCGGTGGTCGCGCTGGTACTGGGACTGATTGTGCTGCACGAAAAGGTGGCGTTGTTATCGGTGATCGGTGGTGTGATCAGCCTGGTTGGCGCATGGATGATGAAGCGGGCAGACAGTCATTAACGACAGCCGTGGCGGGTCGAAGGCCGGCGCAAGCGCGGTGCTGCCCGCATGCGATAACGCGGCATTCATGTCATCGGTTCCTGTGGTGGTTCGTATTATGCAACGCCTATTTCTGAAACCTTGACATGGGCCAGAACTGCCTTTGGCGACCGCCTTGTGCGGTACGGCGTGCGCGTCGACTAAAAAGTAATCTTAGTCTTCTTGTCGTCGATCTTCTTGAAATCGAGCCCGGGAACACTCTTCAAATCGTCAAACGTTTTGAAATCGCCCTTCGCCGCGCGGTAACTCACGATCGCCGCCGATTCCGTCCGTGACAGCCCCAGCGCCGCCTCGAGTTCCACTGCCGTGGCCTTATTGATGCTGACCGGGTGCGTGCCCTCGGGACCGAAATTCTTCGTCAGATAGTCCAGGATGGCGGAATACTCGTCATCCGTACCCTCGGCGCCCATCCCCACCATCTTCGACACAGTCTCTTCCCAGGCACTGCGGCTTTGGTGCAAAGAAGCCGCCTGCTCCGGGGAATGGCATTTTCCGCAGACCTTTAATGTTTCATCGCGGCCCGCGCCCGCGGGCATATCGGCTAAAAGCGCTGTGGCGCAGAAGGCTGCAGTGAGAGAGAGGAGAATCGGCAGTCGCATAAAAAATTCGTCTCCTTCAGGATACCGTGTTAAGCGGCTCCGGCGGGGCTGAACAGTTCCGCGGGCCGTCCTTCGATGCCGGTAGTCGCGCCAGGTTTGTTATAAGGAACCCGCACATAGGCCAGCCCAAAAATCGCACCTTCCGGAGCCAGCGCCGCCGACATGACTTCCCCCGCCTCTTTCCCGCCGGTGATGAGCTTCGCGCCAGGGCCTGGAACCTCACCACCTTCCACCCGGAAACCCATTAACAACCTGTTCACGTGGCCCCGCGATCGGACGCGCTCCACAATCTCCTGTCCCAGATAGCATCCCTTCTGGAAATGCAACGCGTGCATCTGCTGCGTCTCCTGCGGAAGCGTGGCTTCGGTAATCTCGATCCCATAGCGCGGCTGGAAGTGCCGCAGGCGGGTGATCTCAGCGTCCGCCGCCGAAGCCGCAATCGCGCCCGCGCCTTCGAGCACCTGCAGCGTTTCGTCGCGGCGTGCCGCCGGCCCCTGGATCCGCAGTCCCGGCGCGCCGGTGGATGAGATCGCCGAGACACTGAACCCGCCCTCGTCCACATGCGAATAGCGATGGTTCGGAGCCGCCAGAGCAGCCGTCTGCGCCACGACGAGCGCATTCGGACCTTCCACCGCGAGACAGAACGTCTCCTCCGTGATGTCTTCGAGCGTGGCATCGTCGGCGATGATGAAGCGATCCAGATGCTCCACCAGCGAGCGCCGCGTTTCGGGCTCCGTATCGAGCAGAAGATGATCTTCGAAGCAGAGGATGTAAGCGTCCGCCTGGATGCGGCCCTGGGCGCTGAGAAAAAACGCATAGAGCCCCTCGCCCGGCTTCATCTGCTGCACGTGATTCGTTGTCATTGCGTGCAACAGCCGCGCGCGGTCCTCGCCCGTAACACGAATACGTCCCCGCGCCGAAAGGTCGAGAAGGCCCGCCCCGCTGTTGAGCGCCTGATATCCGGGAGTCATGGCAGCAGCATTCCTCGCAGCACGGCCGATAGAGCCACCACGATTACACCGCTGATCGCCACGCCCGTGAGCTGCCGGCCGCGTCTTTCGTTGCCCGGGCGGCACGCCAGAATCGCAATCGCGAATACGTGCAGCGCCAGCAAAATCTTGATACCGATGACCGCGTGATAGGCCGGCGTTAATCCGGTCTTGCTCAGAAAATTATAGGCGCCCGAAACCAGCAGGCCCGCCACTGCGCCAATGATCCAGGGACGCCAGCGCACGGCCAGGGCATCGCCCACCTTGCCACGCGTCTCCTCCGACAGCGCCAAAGTGGCCGGAATGGCCCCGAATCTCCAGGCCAGAATACCCCCCAGCAGCGTAATCGCCGAGAAAATATGTATGAACCTCATCAGGATGTTGAAGGCGGGCATCGAATTACCATCATGAGCGATCATCGAAGCAGGATGCAACGCGCATAATGATCCACGAAATCATCCCCGTCGGAATGCTGGCCTGCAATTGCTCCGTAATAGGCGACGAAGTCTCACGCGAGGCGATCGTTATCGATCCCGGCGCGGATATCTCGAACATAACGGAAATTCTGGAAAAGCACTCCCTCAAAGTCAAAATGATCGTCATCACGCATGCGCACTTCGATCACATCGGAGGCGCTCATCGGCTGCGGGCACTTACCGGCGCGCCCGTCTACATGCATGAGGCCGATACCATGCTGGCCGAGAATCTGGAAGTGCAGGCCCGCTGGGCGGGTATCGAGACGCCTGAGAATCCAGGTATCGACGTTCCCGCGCAGGAAGGAGACATCCTGAGCGTGGGCAGCCTCGACGCGCACGTACTTCATACACCGGGACACACCCAAGGCAGCATAGCGCTTTATTTCGCGGGCGATAAGAAACTGATTGCGGGCGATACTTTGTTTCGCGGCAGCGTGGGCCGCACCGATCTGCCCGGCGGCAGCGCCACTCAGATTAAGGATTCGATCCGCAGCAAGCTCTACGCGCTCCCCGATGACACCATCGTGATTCCAGGGCATGGCGAAGAGACCTCGATCGGCGAGGAAAAACGCTCCAATCCGTTCGTGCGCGGCTGAAGCCAGACGAGATCAGCTAGGCGTTTTTGGAAGTTTTCAATTCCAGCATTACTCCGCTGATCAGATCTTTGGCGTCGGCAATGGATTTCGTAATGAGCTGAATATCCATGGCGGGCATGCCGGGCTGCCGTGAACTCTGGCAATAAACGCCATGCTGGCCCACGAGCACCAGAGCATCGGTCAATACATCCAGAGTTACGGCCAGGCGCCCGCGCGGCACGCCCATCATGAACTCGTGCTTCTCCAGTTCCTCGCGGCGCTCGTCGTAAACGTTCACCACTTTATTTTAGCCGCCGACCCAATGACTACACCGACGGATTGTAGACGAACTTGCCATCTTTGTTCACGTAACCCTGGCGGCCGTTGAGCCACACCGGCGCCAGCCCGTTTTGAAAACTCCCGGCACTGTCGAATTGTGGATTGATCTCGAACTTGCCCGACTTGCCGATGTACCCGAAGCGTTTTCCGATCACGACCAGTGCCAGACCGTCGCTGAAGTCGCCGGCGCCATCGAATTGAGGGGCAATAATCGTCTTGCCGTCCTTCCCTATATAGCCGTAGCGGTCTCCGAAGCGGATTGCCGCGCGCCCGTCGTGGAAATCACCGGCTACCTGAAATTGAGGGTTGATTACAAGCTTGCCGGTCTTGTCGATGTACCCATGCGTATTTCCGACCCGGACTGCGGCTAGCCCTTCGGAAAACGACGACGCCTCGTCGAACTGCGGATTGATCGTAAGTGCGCCGGCTTCATTAATGTAACCCCAGCGACCGCCCACAACCACCGGCGCCAGGCCGTCTCCGAAAGAACCCGCTCCTTCGTAAGTCGGGTTGACCGCATACTGGCCATTCTTTTTTATGTAGCCCAGCCGGCCTCCGAATCCCACCATGGCTATACCGCTGCTTGAGAACGGATCCGCCAGATCGAACTGGGGAGCGATCGTATACGTTCCTTTGGTATTGATGAAGCCCCATTTGCCGTTTATTTTCGCGGGGGCCAGGCCGTTGGCAAACTCGCTCACCGCTTCAAACTGCGGCTGAATGGCCATTTTGCCGGAGTGATCGATAAACCCGTACCGTCCTCCCACGGCAACGGGATGTAAGTCAGTGCCCGAGTTTCCGCAGCCCCCGGCCAATGCAAATATTGTTAAAACGAAAACGACAGATTGGTTTCGCGCCATATTGGTCCTTGGAATCTTTATTGCAGTTTGGCGGCCATGAGTGTTTCGAAGCACTTTGGCCATCGACGCGCATGCATGTTCAGAGAGGTTTCATACAATGATTCATAACCAACTGAAAATCCTGATCGCCGTCGGCGTTTTGGCAGTGGCAGGATTGGCGACTGCGGCTTTTATGCATCGCACGAGTAGTTCGGATGCAGCTTACGCTCCGCAATTCGCACAGCCAGCAAATATGGGGATGACATCTGCGCCGCCAGCACAATACGCGGCGCCGCAACCGCAATACGCCCAATCGGAGTACGCTGTATCGTCTATGCCGCCGGCTCAATACGCTTCTGATGGGTACTACTCCACGGCGAATCGGCCTGTCTACGTCCGCCAGGCGACTAGCGCCCCGGCGCCAGTCTACATTCAAAGCACGGACAGCCAGAACACTGAATACGTGGAAGGCCGTGAATATTCAACGGGACCTCACGGCGAGCGTGTCTATCGCCCGGTTCACCGTGGCCGCTCGAAAGCTCACTCGGTTGAAATCGTAGCGGGTACGGCCGCGGTTGGCGCCGTCATTGGCGGTCTTGCCGGCGGAGGCAAAGGCGCGGCCATCGGAGCCGCGAGTGGCGGCGGGGCAGGCTTCGCCTATGACCGTCTGACCCACAATCACTAAGACGGTAAGCCATCAGGATAACTGGCGTTTGGCGTTCCATCCTGGCGGGCAGTCTGTGCTTCGTTCATGCCCGCCCCGGTATCTTGAACTGCTAAGACAATGTTGTTCCTGCTACGCCGGGCGGTCAGCTCGATTATCCCGTCGCGCGGTAGCTGCCCACCCCCCATTGTCACTCGCTGCCAGTTCTGATTTCAGCGGGGCACGGCGCCGAACTTTGCAATTCCGCGCGCCGCAGGTACGGAATCTAATCGTCCTTGATTGCGGCCTGAACCTTTGCGGCCAGTTCGGGTGGGATACTGTCGAATCCGTGCGCTGATTTGGCGTGCTCCGCGGTCTGCTTGAGAACTTCTTCTGTGGTCTCGCCGCTGGCCTGAAAGTCGCAATCGACTCCCACGTCGCGGCAGCTAAGTGTTTTTGCCATCACTGGATTATATGCGTTTCGTCCGCCAGGAAAATAACACGACTCCGGTGGCCACGGAAACGTTGAGTGAAGCGATATTCCCGGCCATGGGGATTCGAACCAGCAGATCGCAGTTCTTGCGGACCAGATCGTGCAGCCCGTGACCTTCGCCGCCCATCACCACGACCGATCGTTCGGCCCAGTCGACTTCGTGGACCGGGGTCCCCCCGCGCTCGTCGAGACCGTAAACGAAGTACCCCATGTCTTTGAGCTTGCGCAGCGTCTGGTTGACGTTGACCGCGCGCACCACGGGAAGATATTCGAGCGCGCCCGCGGCGGCTTTGGCGACCACTTCGGTCAGCCCCGCCGCCCGCCGCTCTGTGATGATGACCGCGCCCGCCCCGGCCGCGTGCGCGGTGCGGACTATGGCGCCGAGGTTGTGCGGATCTTCCACACCATCGAGAACCACCAGCAGAGGGGAATGGGGCGCGACATCTTCGAGCTCGGCGTATTTCTTTTCCGACCCGATCGCGAGCACGCCCTGATGAGACTTGACGGCCGCCAAACGGTCGAGCGCCCCGCGGTCTTCGAAACGGACTGGAGTCTCCGACTCGCGGGCCAGCTCGACGATCTCCTGAATGCGCGGGCCACCCAGTCCGCGGGCGATCAAAATGCGTTCCAGCGGACGCTTCGCCCGCAGAGCTTCCATAACCGGATGGATTCCAATAAGAAGTGCCAAGAGCGATTATGACGCGCGCTATACTGATTTTTTGGGCGCCCGTAGCTCAGTTGGATAGAGCGTCTGGCTACGAACCAGAAGGTCGCATGTTCGAGTCATGCCGGGCGCACCAAACTAACGCGATAATAGGTCACTTTACAGAGAGCCCCTGCTTTCTTTTTTTTGCGTTCTGGGCAGCTAAAATCAACTGAATCCGGCCCTGCCGGAAGACCGAATAAGAGATATAGTCGGCCCGAGCCGCACCCTGCCCGACCAGGCAGTCGACAGCGCTTTTTGCGACGATTTCCTGCAAACGATTTCTTCAAAGCTGCCTACCAGGCTGTTTCCAAAGCGTCTTCAAGCGTCTTCAAAAGCTTGACATCCAGAATCCAGATTGGTAGCATCACCTGATTACGTTTTAATTATGTTCGCGGTGCAACGCTGGTTGCTTGTGCACGAACTTTTCAGGGAGCCCCAAATCACGTGTCGTCCGCCAAGTTGCGTTCCATTCTTTGTCTGATTATTTTGGCGTCCTCTGCCCTCGCGCAGAGTGACCACGGTACGATCACGGGCACCGTTCAGGACCCCGCAAAGGCGGTCGTCCCCAATGCCTCCATTGTTACCACCAACACAGAAACCGGCTCCGTCTTTCAGACGGTGACCACGGGGACGGGCAACTTCACGGTACCGTCGCTTCCCGCTGGAATCTATTCGGTTGTTGTGGAAGCCCCGGGGTTCCGCAAATATATTGGCCAAAACGTGCGGGTTCAGGTGGCGCAGGTGTCTCGCATGGACATCGGGCTGGAAGTTGGCGCTGCAACGGATTCGATTACCGTTGAGGGCTCCGCTCCGCAGCTCAAGTCGGAAAGCGTGGAACAGAGTATCAATGTCACGGGGGATCGCATCAATTCTCTGCCTCTGAATTTCGGCGGCGGGGGCGGCAACATCGGCACCATGCGCGCGCCCCTCACATTCATGGTGCTGTCACCCGGGGTTTCCGGCACCGGCACCACAGGCCGCGTCAATGGCCAGGCGGCGAATACCTACCGTGTTTTTGTTGACGGGCAGGATACGACCAACAACAACGACACCACGTCGACCGCGGGCCAGCCTTCCGTCGAGATGATTCAGGAATTTTCGTTGCAGACCAGCAACTTCTCAGCGGAATTCGGACAGGTCGCGGGCGGCATGTTCACTTTCGCCACCCGGAGCGGCACCAACAATTTGCATGGCAGTCTGTACGAATACTTCAACAACGAAGCACTCGACGCAAACAAGCCTTTCGCGAATACCAAGCCCATCAGCCGGAAACACGATTTTGGCTTCTCGCTGAGTGGTCCCATCTGGATTCCGAAAGTCTATAACGGCCGCAATAAGACGTTTTTCTTCATCAACTGGGAAGAATTCCGCAACGACATTTCGGCCGTCGGCTCGCTCAACACTGTACCTACTCTGGCCTATCGGAACGGCGACTTCAGCAGCGCTCTCACCGGACGTACGCTGAACGGCACAGATCCGCTGGGCCGCCCCATCATGGAGAACGTAATCTACGATCCGCAGACCAGCCGGGTGGTTAACGGCCGGGTGGTTCGCGATCCGTTCCCAGGGAACATCATCCCGCCCAACCGTATCGATCCGGTGGCGGCAAAAATTCAGAATCTCATCCCCCTGCCTAATTTCGCGGGCAATATCAATAACTGGAATCAGGCCCCGAGGTACAACAAGATCGCAGCTACCCCCGCCATCAAGATTGACCACAATGTCAACGATGCGAATAAAATTTCGTTTTACCTGAACAAAAACTGGAATCACACGGTGGCGAACGGTCAGGACGGTCTGCCCGTCCCGCTCACCGCGTACCGCGATCAGCGTACTTACACCTATACGACCCGCCTCAACTACGATGCGACTTTGACTCCTACGCTGTTGCTGCACGCCGGCATTGGCTTTGTTCGCTTCCTCAACCCCGACAGCTCACCAGCGGGAGTTCTGGACTATGATGCCGCCGGCCTTCTTGGCTTTACGGGCAGTGCGGTCGGCGGAGGCTTTCCGCGAATTGGGGGCCTCACTTCTTCACAGGGCGGCATGCTCGGCATGGGGCCCACGAATGCGAACTACTACTGGTATGACAAGCTGACCGCGCCTCTCAGCGCGAACTGGGTGCATGGCAACCACAGCTTTAAACTCGGCGGGGAGTTCCGGCTGGAGAGCTACACCGATCGCAACACCCGCGGCTCGAGCGGCGTTCTGAACTTCAGCGCGACTGAGACGGGCCTCCCTTCCACTCAGGGGCAGAACCTGGGTGGGGGCGGTGTTGGCTTCCCTTATGCCAGCTTTCTGCTCGGTCTCGCCGACAACGGCACCGTTAACGCACCGCAGGATCCGCAGTGGCGAAACTCGCGTTGGGGCCTGTTCCTCCAGGACACCTGGAAAATCCGTCGCAATCTGACGCTCGACTACGGGCTTCGCTGGGACCTCGAAGACCAGGGGCACGAGATCCACAACCGCAACAGCATGTTTGGTCCGTCCATCCCGAATCCATCGGCGGGTGGTCTCCCCGGCGGTATGGTTTACGAAGGTAACGGGCCTGGCCGCTGCAACTGCCAGTTCATCCCGAAATACCCTTATGCCATTGGTCCGCGGCTCGGTGCGGCCTGGCAGATTGACAAGAAGACTGTTCTCCGCGCTGCCTGGGGCGTGGTCTACGCCAATCTTGCGACCTACAGTTATTTCACGAACTCAGCCATCATTGGCGTCGGCATCGATCAGCTCTCATTTACAAATCCGAACTATGGCGAACCCGCCATCACTCTCCGCAATGGGCTGATTTACAATCCGGCCGATCTCCACAAAGTGACTCTCGATCCGGGAGCCCGGCCCAATGCGGGTATGGTTAACTCGCCACCTTACTACATGGATCCCAATGCGGGCAGGCCAGGCAGAATCCAGCAGTGGAACGTGAGTCTGCAGCGTGAAGTTGCGAAAGACCTGGTGGTGGAAGCCGCCTACGTCGGCAACCGAGGCGCCTGGCTGACCTCCGCCACGGGGCTCGTCAACCTGAATGCGATCTCCGACGCCCGGCTTGCTTCCTTTGGACTCAACCGGACAAATCCGGCGGACATCCAGCTGCTGACCTCGACTATCGGTTCGCCGCTTGCCGCCAGCCGTGGCTTCAAGGTTCCCTATGCGGGCTTCCCCACTGGTCAGACGGTGGCGCAAAGCCTGCGCCCCTATCCTCAGTTCAGCAGCTCACTCATTCCGACATGGGCGCCGCTGGGAGACAACTGGTACAACTCACTCCAGGTAAAAGTGAATAAGCGCTACTCGCATGGCCTCGACTTCACGAGTGCGTTTACGTGGTCTAAGGAACTCGCCACCGGACAGGGCGTCAACGATGTGTTTAACCGCCCGAACCAGAAGGCCCTGGTCAGTTCTTCGCAGCCGCTGCTTCTTGTCATAGGCTTCAACTACGAGACGCCGCGCTTCACTTCCAATCGTCTGGTCCGGCAGGTAGCCGGTGGATGGACGGTGGGCGGCCTTTTACGATACGGCAGCGGTCTTCCTATCGGGGTACCTGGATCTACGGCTAATTTGAATGCTCTGGTCTTTCAGAGCACCCGGATGAATCGGGTTCCGGGCCAGCCGCTCTTCATCAAAGATCCCAATTGTCACTGCATCGATCCCAACAAAGACTTCATATTGAATCCCGCCGCATGGTCCGATGTACCACAGGGGCAATGGGGTAATTCAGCGCCCTATTACGACGACTATCGATATGCGCGGCAGCCAAGTGAACAGGTGAGCCTGGGCAGGACATTCCGCGTTCGGGAGAAATACCGCCTCGAGGTTCGCGCGGAGTTCTTCAACGTATTCAACCGGATCGTGATGCCTAACCCGACTGCATCAAATCCGCTGCAGACGCAGACCCGCAACGCCGCGGGCGTTCCCACCGCAGGGTTTGGCCGTATCGATGCGTCCACCGTGAGCGGCCAGCGCAACGGCCAGATTGTGGCTCGCGTTGAATTTTAATCGCGAGTAGGCAGGCCCTCTGAAGGCAACGCCATAGCGTGTACAACCGGCGGTCCCGTGGACCGCCACGCGTGCCTTTTTGCCCTGGAGCGGGGCGTCTGTTTGTCTGGTGTTGGCGGATCGATTGGAGTCTCTTCCAATTTATCGGGGTAGCCCTGGCGAAATCGCTGTCCGACAGGATTTCGCTCTTCTCGCACGCGACACTGGGTTATGCCGAATATCGCCCGGCCCCCCTGCGACGCCGCCTTAATTCTCGCGGGCTCAGAGGCTTCCGGAGGCGTGGCTTCCCGTCGTTGGGTGCTGATCGCGACCATCCTCGGTTCGAGCATGGCGTTCATCGATGGCACCGTAGTAAACATTGCTCTCCCCGCGCTCCAGTCTGCCTTTCACGCGACCCTGGCCGACGTCCAGTGGGTCGTGGAAGCCTATGCCCTTTTCCTCGCGGCCCTGCTGCTCATAGGCGGCTCTCTGGGCGATCTGTATGGCCGCCGTAAGATCTTCGCCTGGGGCGTCGCGCTTTTTTCGGCTGCATCGCTCTGGTGCGGCCTCGCCCCCACCGTCCACCAGCTCATTCTGGCCCGAAGCATCCAGGGAATCGGCGGCGCTCTGCTCGTGCCCGGCAGTCTGGCTTTGATCAGCGCCGGTTTTCCTCTGGCGGAGCGTGGGCGTGCCATCGGTACATGGTCCGGCTTCACGTCCATCACCGCCGCCATCGGCCCCGTCCTCGGAGGATGGTTCACCCAGCATGGTTCGTGGAGATGGGTCTTTTTCATCAACCTTCCCCTGGGTCTCTGCGCATTCCTGCTGGCGATCCGCAAGATTCCCGAAAGCCGCTCCGCAAACAAGCCGCAAACCTTCGATTGGCCCGGTGGCCTGCTCGCCGCCCTCGGCCTCGGCGGCATCGTCTTCGCCCTCATCCAGTCGGCTCCGATCGCAGGATTTGCCGGAGCGCTGATTCTTATTGCCCTCGCGTTTTGGGAAGCGCAATCACCCGCTCCCATGATTCCGCTGAAGCTTTTCTGGTCGGCTGATTTCACCGGAGCCAACCTGCTCACCTTTTTCCTCTATGCCGCGCTGAGCGGTGTCCTCTTCTTCTTCCCGCTCGATCTGATCCAGGTTCAGGGCTATACCGCCACAGAGGCGGGCGCTGCCCTGCTGCCGTTTGTGCTTCTGATGTTCCTGCTGTCGCGCTGGTCGGGCGGACTCCTCGACCGCTACGGCGCCAAAATCCCACTCGTGGTGGGTCCCGTGATCGCAGCCGGCGGCTTCGCATTGCTGGCGCGGCCGGGCATCGGCGGCGCCTACTGGACCACCTTCTTTCCCGCCATCGTCGTACTCGGAATCGGGATGGCGATCAGTGTCGCGCCCCTCACCACGACCGTCATGAATGCCGTTGCGCAAAGCTACGCGGGGGCGGCCTCCGGAATCAACAACGCCGTCTCGCGAATCGCCGGTCTGCTTGCTGTGGCCGTCTTTGGCGTGCTGCTCACCGCGGTCTTTCAAAACGCGCTCGACCCCCCGCCTCAAGGCGCTCGATCTGCAACCCGCCGAGCGAGCGCGAATCGAGGCGCAGCGGTCCAGGCTCGCCGCCATTCAGACGGAAAGCACCGCCGCACGGAGGGCAATAGAAGAGTCGTTCATTGCCGGCTATCGATTGGTTTTGTGGACCGCGGTGGGCCTCGCTCTTGCCAGCGCCATCACCGCCGCCGCCCTGATCAGGACCGAACTCCAGCCTGTGCAATAACGGCGATCAACTGGTCGAGAGCCGCACCCCAGCCGTGGTGAAATCCCATCGCCTCATGCTTCTTTCGCGAAGCCTCATCCGCGTGCATCACCAGGGCTGAGTACCTGGTCCCGTTTCCCTCGCGCTCAAGCGAAAGCACGCACGTGAAATAGAATTCATCGCCAGGGCACGCGGCCGCCGACTCGTTCGGCCGGTATCCCGGCAGCATCGCGTTGGTCCAGATCAGCCTCTCGTTCCCGACGACCTCCAGATAACAACCAACGTTCGGGAATGTCTGTCCTTCGGGTGACTGCATCACCGTGCGGAAGATGCCGCCTGGGCGCAGGTCGATCTCACAATCGACAGTCTTCCACGGCGCGGGAGTGAACCACTTCTTCAGGTATTCCGGCGTGGTCCACGCCTTCCAGACAAGTTCGCGCGGAACGTCGACAGTGCGCTCCAGCAAGAGGTCGAGCTTCGGGTCCGGTTGATAGACGATCGGGTTAGCCAACGGTTTTATTCTCCTTGAGTTCTGTGAGACAGGTGTCCAGTTGATCGAGGCGCTTTTCCCAGTGGGCGCGCCGCTTTTCGAGCCAGCGCGCAGCTACTTGCAACTGCCTGGGCACGATCCGGTAAGTTCGGATGCGGCCCGATTTGTGCGATTTGACCAGACCGCAGTTCTCCAGCACGTCCAGATGCTGGGAGAACGACGGCAAAGCCATCCGGAACGGCCGCGCCAGTTCGCTCACCGCGGCCGGGCCGGAGCTCAAACGCTCCAGAACCGCCCGCCGTGTAGGATCGCCCAGGCTCTGGAAAACATCGTCGAGCCTGGCTGATTGGTTAGGCACCTGCCTTAGTATTACCCAGCCGAAAACTTAGGTCAATACCTTTGTATTCAGCTTTGTATTCAGCACTTCGTATTCAGGCGTGCCGTATTAACCGATTGGAGCCTGTCCCCCGGCTGAGCCTAACCCGTCGAAAGTGCAGTAATCCGGGTGATCCATAAAGTGTCCCCAGAACATCATGTCCGGCCACTGAGCCCCGCTGTGCGGCCAGCCGACGTGATAGCGAAGACCATAAACAGGGCTGATTCCCCGCTCTGGTTCGTGCTCGAGGGTATATTCCCTCATGGCAAGCCGCTCCCCGTTCAGATCTCCAAAGGTCGTGCCCATGATGTCGTCGAAGTAGCAGACTACCCGGGGAAGACACTGCGAAATGAAATCACCCCGAAAGAGCTTCAGCGAATCGCGCGTAGCCGTGTACGTATCCATGTCGAAGCTTATAAATCCGACCGGCGGATGCGGATTCGATAGAAAGTCGTCGATAGTTGTTTTGATATCGCCGATAATCAGCTGAGTGCCGGGGGCCAGACGTTTCCGAAGCGCGTCGACGTCCATCCGGTAATCCCCCGGGCGATACAGCTGCGGAAGATCGCGCGCATCTGGCATATGGAGCAACCCGACGCCAGTATCGAAGCCGTACACGCGAACTTCGATATCGAATGCACTCGACACTTCACCTGCGATATTCTGCATCGCCAGCAATCCGCGCCCGCCCGCAACGCCGAACTCGACGACCGCCACTTCCTTTCTGCCGAGAGCTTTTGCCAATGCCGCCGCGAACACGATTCCCCATGCATATTGCGGCCGGATAAGCGCCCCAGGATTGCGCCAGAATAAATTTCCCGCGAACTGGTTCAGCCAGCGCCACGAATACGGGACATAGGTTCGTTTGCCGTTTTTCCATCTCGCGTAAATGCGATTTGTGGCGTGTCGCAGGCCCTGCATGCCGAGAAGTGTAACAACCCGTGCCGTTGCAGCGACGGTTGTGGTCTAATCTCTAAAACATATGCGCCCCATCGCCCTCATCACCGGCGCTTCGAGCGGCATCGGGGAAGTCTTCGCCCGCAAGCTGGCCGCCCGCGGCAGCGATCTGATCCTCGTGGCCCGCCGTCGCGAACGGCTCGAACAACTCGCGCGCGAGCTCCCCTGCCAATCCCAGGTCATCGCCGCCGACCTCACCACCGAAGACGGTCTTGGCCAGACAGAGCAAGCCATCCGCGACTGCCCCAACCTCTCTCTGCTCATAAACAACGCCGGCTTCGGCACTCTGGGACGCTTCTGGGAAGCCGACCTCGAAGGCCAGTACGCCATGCACCGCCTGCACGTCCGCGTCCCGCTGCGCCTCACTCACGCCGCTCTCCGCATCATGGTCCCGCGCGGCTCGGGCGGCGTTATTAATGTCTCGTCCGTTGCAGCCTTCATGCAGAGCCCCGGCAATGTAAGTTACTGCGCCACAAAAACATGGATGAACAGCTTTACCGAAGGCCTCGCCATGGAGCTGAGCTCCATTCAGTCGCCCGTCCGCGTTCAGGCACTCTGCCCCGGCTTCACCGAGACGGAATTTCATCAGACACTCGGATTCGATCGCGCCGTCATCCCCGGCTTTCTCTGGATGAAAGCCGAAGACATTGTGGACGCATCGCTTAAGGGTCTGGAGCGCGGCAAAGTCATCGTGATCCCTGGCTGGAAATATAAGGCGGCAGCTGCCGTCATCAGGCATCTGCCCTGGACCATTCGCAAACGGGCCGGCCGTCCCCCCCGGTCCGGGGACAAGCGCGTTTGATCGTCGAGTGTGTCCCCAATTTCTCTGAAGGCCGCAACCCGGCCGTCGTCTCCACCATCGCCGCCGCCGCCGGCAACCTGCTGCTCGATGCCACCTCCGACTACGATCACAACCGCTCCGTACTCACCTTCGCCGGATCCCCACAAGCCGTAGCCGATGCCGCCCTTGCTGTGGCGCGCGTAGCCATAGCGAAGATCGATCTCACTCACCATACCGGTGTTCACCCCCGGCTCGGCGCCGTGGATGTCATCCCTTTCGTCCCCATCGAAGGCATCGCTCTTGTGGACTGCGCAGAGCTCGCCCGTGAGACCGGCGCGCGCCTGTGGAAGGAACTGGGAGTGCCGGTCTATCTCTACGAAGCAGCCGCGTTCCGCCCCGAATGCCGCCGCCTCGAAGACGTTCGCCGGATGGCCGCGCAATGGCCTCCCGATATCGGTAAAGGACGTCACCCGACCGCCGGCGCCTGCGTGGTGGGAGCCCGAAAATTTCTCATCGCATGGAATATCAACCTGCGCACTGCCGATCTCGCGGCGGCTCAAAACATCGCGCGCCAAATTCGGGAATCGAACGGAGGCCTGCCCGCCGTCAAAGCCCTCGGCCTGTCACTCGCCAGACGCAATCAGGTTCAGGTCTCGATCAACCTGGTCGATTTCGAGATCACGCCCCTGCACGTGGTTTTCGAAGCCGTGGCCGAGGCCTGCAGGAAGCGCCACATCGAGATCGAAGGCAGCGAACTGATCGGCATGATTCCCGCGGCCGCCCTTGCGGCATCGGCTGGACACGACCTGCACTGGCTGAACCTTGGCGATGACCTGATTCTCGAAAATCGCCTCCCAGGCGCTAGACTCACCCCATGAGACTTTGGGCCGTCCTCCCGATCGCCGCCGCGTCGCTTCTAAATGCCCAGATTCCCGCCGTCGAGGGAAAACCCTCCGATCTCGCCGCGCTCCGTTACATCGATACCGTGATCGGCACGGGCGCGCCCGCCGCGGCTGGCAAGCGCTACGTCGTCCACTACACCGGCTGGCTGAAGGACGGCACGAAATTCGACTCCTCAGTCGACCGTAACGAGACGTTTCAATTCGTCCAGGGCCGGCGGCAGGTGATCACGGGCTGGGATATCGGCTTTGAAGGAATGAAAATCGGCGGCAGCCGACGCCTCTTCATTCCGTACCAGCTTGCCTACGGCGAGCAGGGAACCGGCCCTATACCGGGCAAAGCCGAGCTGATCTTCGACGTGGAATTAATCAACGTCCTCGACGCTCCCGCCGTCAGACCAGCCGTCGATATTCTCGTCGTCTATGACGAGCTGGCCGCGAAGGTAATGGCGCTCGCGCAGGCTGTGCCCGAAGCGAAATTCGATAAAACCTTGACCGGCATCTTCAACCAAATCGCCAGCTTGAACCGCACCATCCTCGAAGGCGCCATGAAAGACAATCCCGTCATCAATACCCTCGCGACCGGCAAACCGCTGACCACCAAAGCAGAAGTCACAGCCGAACTCACCGCCAGCTTCGACACCGTGAAGAAAGAGCTCGACACCGCCCGCAACGGTCAGCTCGGGGCGGACGCCGAGCTGTTCGGAAAGACCGACACCCGGCGCGGCCTCTTCACCGCGCTCGACGCCGCTGTTGCCGAACAACTCGGACGCGCCCTCGAATACGCGAAGTCCGCCGGCATCGCCGGGCAGGGCCTTTTCGAAGCCGCCAAATAGGATAAATTAACGAGGCGGATACTCTACCCCCACCAGCGTCAGTCCCCGGGCCGGTGCAGTCGGTCCGCACTTCTCCGGCAGCCGTGATCCATCGATATTCCCGCGCCCCACCTCAATCAGCGTCCCCGCCAGATTGCGCACCATATGTTTCAAAAAACCATTGCCGCGAATCGTAAGGATCAATCGGCCGTCGCCGCGCGTCAGTTCCGAATGGAAAATCCGCCGTACTTTCGAACGCCCAACGCGATCCGTTTCATCGGCCGCTGCGAACACCGCGAAATCATGCTCGCCCTCAAACACGCGCGCCGCGGTTATCATCCGTTCTTCATCGAGTGGCCACGGGTGGTGATGAACGTATCGCCACTCAACCGGCGGACAGTCCCGCATGCGCGCAATCGTATATCGATAGGTTTTCGCGATCGCATCGAAGCGCGGATGAAAATCCATGGGCGCTTCCTCAGCGTTCAGGACCCGTATCGCCGGCGGCAGCAGACGATTCACCGCGCGCCGCAAATTATCCACCGGGATAGGATTTGAAAGCGTGAATGCGGCTACCTGCGCCTCCGCGTGAACGCCCGCATCCGTCCGCCCCGAGCCCGCCACATGCACTGGGCCGCCCTCAATGCCGCTGACGATTCCTTCCAGCACTCCCTGGATTGTCTGCTGGTCGGGTTGAACCTGCCAGCCGTGATAGTCGGTGCCATCGTAGGCGACCGTGATGCGGATGCGCCGCGGCAATGCTCCGCGCCTATGCCGGCCGCGAACCGGGTTTCACCACAGGTTCTCCGGCCCTGCACATGGGGCATTCTTCCGGCGAAAAGGCGAGCACATGCAGGGTTTCGAGAGCCGCCCGGGGTATGCCAAGATCCACCGCGCCCCCGCTGCGATCGATGATCGATCCCGCCGCCACCGGCAGGGCGCCGGCTGCCCGAACGATATCGATGACTTCTTTCGTGCTCCCTCCGGTCGTGATCACGTCTTCCACTACCACCGCGTTCGCGCCCGCCGCCAGAGTAAAGCCGCGCCGCAGTGACATCTTCCGCTCGGCATCGCGCTCGGTAAAAATAAACGGAACACCCAGCGCGCGCGCCACTTCATGTCCGATGATGAGGCCCCCCAGCGCGGGCGAAATCACCAGATCCACCTTTTTGCCCTCGGTGAGACCGGAAATCCGGGCGGCGAGTTCACGGCCCAGAGCCTCCGCATGGGGCGGGTGCTGCAAAACGATCGCAGATTGCAGGTAATTGGGACTGTGCAGCCCGCTGGTCAAACGGAAATGACCCTGCAGATAAGCGCCAGTCTGCTCAAAAAGGCCCAGAACATGGCCGGGTTGCGACGTCACAAACGGCTACTATACCATTGGTAAATACCCTTCAGGTTAGTAGCTCAAAAACGCGACCGAAAGCCTCTCCGACGCGTATTCCGTTATTGTCGACTGCCCATGACCGCCCATACTAAATCTTTTCGAACCAAAGGCCGGGTCCGCCCGTTAGGTAATAAGTAGATGAAGCTCCAACAGGATGGCGCTCCGATTATGCGCAGAACCGGCATTTATTTTCTGTGCCTCACTGTCGCGCTTGGTTCGGCCGGCGCGCAAACGGCTGTCAGAATCGATCCGGCGCCGGCCGGCCGCTTTGGCTGGTTCACGCGCCCCTATCAGGCCCGCATTGTGCCTCCTGTCAATCTCGCCAACACTTCGCGGCTCGATTCGCTGATCCGCGCGGGCAACCTATATCTTTCGGCGAAGGATGTTGTCGCGCTCGCGCTTGAGAACAATATCGATATTGAAGTGCAGCGCTATGGCCCGCTGCTGGCCCGCGAAGTTCTGCGGCGCGCCGAAGGCGGCGGTCTGCTGCGGAATCCCGGCCAGGGTGTGACCTCAGGCCCCGTCAGCGTCAGCCTGACCGGCGTCAGCGTGAATACCAATGGCGCGCCGGCGGGCTCTTCGAGCGGCGTCAGTTCCAGCGTGCTGACCCAGCTCGGCCCCAACACGCCTTCGTTCGATCCCTCCATCACCGGTTTTGTCAATTTCCAGCACCTGAGCATTCCTCAGAGCAACACCGTGCTGACGGGAACCACCGCGCTGGTCGAATCCATCCGCAGCCTGCAGGCGTCTTACTCGCAGAATTTTCACTGGGGGATGAACACTCAGCTTTCCTACAGCAGCACCTCGCAAAAGGTCAACAGCAGTTTCTTCAGCCTGAACCCCTACACCAACGGGCAGC
>JBDUBZ010000118.1:0-10382 GCA_040003745.1 Terriglobia bacterium | reverse complement strand
GCTGTATATCGGCGTCCTGCCGGGCCACGGCGCCCTTGGCAAGTAAATTTGTGTAGCGCTCAGCCGTCACCTTTGCGAGATCGCGCTGCGACTGGGCCTGAACCAGGGCCGCGCGGATCTGCGCGAGTTGCTGTTGCGATTGCGAAACCACGGCCCTCGCCTGCGCTACCTGCTGATCGAGCTCCGGCGCATCGATCTCCGCCAGAAGCTGGTTCCCCCGCACATGGTCGCCGATATCCACATAGCGCTTGCGGACGTAACCGGCGGCGCGCGCAAAGATAGAGGCCTCGATGACCGGCGTGAGCGTACCAGGCAGCGAGATTTCCGTATCCGGCCGCTGCCGCTTTACAGGCGCGGAGGTTACCTTCGGCAGCGTGTTCTTCTCACTGCCGGCCGCGGCTGCCGCAGCGTTTTCCCGCGCCTGTCTGGGCAGAAAACCGGCCAGTCCCACAGCTACGACAATTGCCGCGAGCAACAGTAATATCAGAATGATTTTCCCTGCCGAAATATGATGCGGATGGGGAGGTTCGATCAGTTTCGTCTCTTTGCCCGCGGGTAACAGGTGCTGGTCGGATGGATTCATCAGGCTCTTACCGGCTGCTGCACTCCCGATATCTCTTCGTGCGACTCATGTTCGATTTGTTCATCCTGGTTTACGGGCGCTTTCCGGCGAAGGAAGCTGTACACGATAGGAACGAAAAATAAGGTACTGATGGTGGCGAAGATCAGGCCGCCGATCACGGCACGCCCCAGCGGCGCATTCTGCTCCCCCCCTTCGCCCCACCCGAGGGACATCGGCAGCATACCGATGATCATGGCAAGAGCCGTCATCAACACCGGCCGGATACGTGTAAAGCCCGCCGAGAGCGCGGCTTCAATCTCATTCATGCCCGCCATACGTTCGTCATTGGCGAAAGTCACCAGCAGAATGCTGTTCGCAGTCGCCACGCCGATCGCCATGATGGCGCCCATCAGCGAAGGCACGCTGATGGTCGTCTGCGTGGCAAACAAAAGCCAGAGAATACCCGCGAAGGCGCCCGGCAGAGCGGTAAGAATGATGAACGGATCGAGCCACGATTGAAAGTTCACAACCATCAAAAGATAGACCAGCAGAATGGCGAAAAGCAGCCCGAATCCCAGCCGCCGGAATGATGTCTTCATGGTTTCCGACTGGCCCCGCAGCAGAATCGTAGCGCCCTGGGGCAGCTTCGCGCCGGCAATGATCTTTTCAATGTCTCCGGAAACGCCGCCCAGATCGCGCTGGTCCACATTCGCGTAAACGTCGAATACCGGCTGGACGTTGTAGTGATTCACGAGCGAGCTTGTTTTTGTGCGCTTCACGCTGCTGAGCAGGTTCGACAGCAACTGCGTGTTGCCGCCACCTGGGGAAGTGATCGGGGTGTTTCCGAGTGCGTCCAGCGAGTCGATGCGCGTCTGCGGCGTCTGCACTGCGACGCTGTAATTGACGCCGTTCACGGGATTGAGCCATTGGTTCGGATTGGTCTGTCCGCTGGCGCTCAGCGAAATGAGCAGGCTGTTGGCGACATCGCGCTGCGTCAGCCCGGCCTGATTGGCCTTGGTGCGGTCCACTGCAAGATCGATCTGAGGAGTGTTCACCAGCTGATTGATGTGGACGTCCACCGCGCCCGGAACCAATGCCACTTTGCGCTGAATCTCATCGGCCGCTTTATATCCGGCCACCGGATCGCGGGAGACAATCTGCACATCGATCGGCGCCGGGATTCCAAAATTCAGAATCTGATTGGTGATGTTGGCCGCCTGGAAGAAAAACGTCTCATCGGGAAATTGCGAGCGCAGCGCGTTTCTGAGCTTCCTCTGCGCCGTCTCGGTGGGCTCATGGTGATCGTGATTGAGAGAAATCAGTATCTCGCCATCCGCCGCGCCGGCTACGGCGGAATCGCTCAACGCCAGCGCAAACGGAGTGTTCGGAAGCCCGATGTTGTCCGTAATTCCGGACACCTCGCCTGGCGGCAGGGTCTTCCTGATGACATCCTCCACCGCGCCGAAGACCCTCTCGGTTTCTTCAATACGCGTGCCTTCGGGTGCGCGTACGTGCAGCCGCAACTGGCCCGAATCGATATAGGGAAAGAAGTCGGTGCCGACAACCGTTACCAGAAACAGCGAGGCCAGAACAAAAAGGCTGTATACAACCGTCACACGGACCCTGTGATGCAGGCACCAGCCGAGAGCCGTTCGGTACCGGCCGCGCATCTTTTCGAATCGCCGGTTGAACGCGTGGTGCGTCTTCCAGATAGGTCCCTCGGCCTTTTCGAGACCCTCTTCGCCATGTGCGTAGATGTCGACTTCGGACCGAAGCATATAGTGCACCATCGTGGGCACCAGCGTACGCGTCAGAAAATAAGACATCATCATCGCAAACGCCACGGCCAGCGCCAGCGGTGTAAACAGGAATTTTGCGGGGCCCGTCAGCAGCAGCACCGGCACAAACACAATGCAGATCGCCAGCGTCGAGACGAACGCCGGCAGTGCAATTTGCTGGGCGCCATCGAGAATGGCGCGGGTTAAGGGCTTGGCCATACCCATGTTCCGGTGAACATTTTCAATCTCGACCGTCGCATCGTCCACCAGGATGCCCACAGCCAGAGCCATGCCGCCCAGCGTCATCACATTGATGGTGTGACCCATAGCCCACAGAATAATCAGCGATGTCAGGATCGAAAGCGGAATCGAGGTGCAGACGATTACGGTGCTGCGCCAGCTTCCGAGAAACAGAAGAATCATGAGCGCGGTCAATCCGGCGGCAATCAGGCCCTCCCGGATGACCCCATTGATCGCGGCTTTTACGAAAAGACTCTGATCGAAAAGCGGCCGCACCACCAGCGCCGGCGGAAGGCCCGCAAGGATTTTCGGCAGAGTCTTCTTGATGGCATTCACGATGTCGAGCGTGGAGGCCTGCCCGTTTTTGATTACCGAGATCAGTGTCGAGCGCCGGCCATCCTCGCGCACGATATTCCCCTGCACGGCGAAGCCGTCCCGCACCTGAGCGATATCACGCATGTAGGTCACAGTGCCGTTTCTGCTGCGGATCGGCAGGTCGTTCATGGCCGCCACGGTGGGCGGGCTGCTGTTCAGATGAATAAAGTATTCGCGGCTGCCCATCTTCGCGGTGCCGGCCGGAAGAATCAGATTCTGGGCGGTGAGCGCCGTGCTGATATCCGTTGCGGAGAGACCTCGCGCATACAAAGCTTTGGGGTCGATGTCGACCATGATCTGGCGCTGTTTACCCCCGTAGGGAGGCGGAATGGACGCACCTTGATTGGTCGCCAGCTGCGTGCGCAGAAAATTCGCCCCCAGGTCGTATAGTTCCTGCTCGCTGAGAGTCTTGCTGCTGACGCTGAGCTGAAGAATCGGTACCGACGACGCATCGTATTTAATGATGCCTGGGGGAAAGATTCCCGGCGGCAGAATGCGCTGAATCGGTTGTGTGATGGCGGTCACCTGGGCCAGTGCGAGATCGATCTTCACATTCGGCTGGAAGAATATCTTGATGACGGAAACGCCGTTGTAAGAAGTGGATTCGATGTGTTCGATGTCGTTTACCGTTGTGGTGACGGCGCGCTCGAAAACCGTGGTGATTCGCCCGGACATCTCATTCGGCGAAATGCCGTTGTAGCTCCAGATCACACTGACAACCGGAATGTCGATGTAGGGGAAGATGTCCTTCGGCATCGAAAATATCGACAATCCGCCGAGTACGGCGATCAGAACCGCCATTACGACGAATGTATATGGACGACGCAGCGCGAGTTTAACGATCCACAAGGCAATGTCTCCGGAAAAGGGATGCCGCGGCGGGGCTGGCAAACCCGAAATACAAGTTTAAAGGATGAACCAAAGTGAGCGGCAGTTACAGGTGTTTTACGCTCTTATCCTGTGTGCAGAGATGCAGCGCGCGCAGTAGTTCCCCGAGCAGTTCTTCGCGGGTGACCGCGCCTTTCCGCACTACCTTCTCAACATTCCCGTTGAGACGTGCGCGGTCTTCCGCTGTAAGGTCTTTGGCGGTCAGCACCACGATCGGGATCTGGCGCCAGCTCTCATTCCGCCGCACCTGCAGAGCGAATTCAAATCCGTCCATGCCGGGCATCATGAGGTCGAGCAGGATGAGATGGGGCTTCGTCGCCTCCATTTTTTCCAGCCCTTCGCGACCGTCTTTCGCCTCGATCGCGCGCCATCCTTCCCGCACCAGCGACTGGACGGCCATACGCCTCGAACCGGCGTCGTCGTCGATCACCAGCACGGTGCAGGGCGCTCTGGGGCAGGCGTACCGCCTCAGCACGCTGAGAAGCTGGTCCCGGCCCACAGGCTTAATCAGGTATTCGGCCGCGCCCAGCGAGAAGCCCAGATTGCGGTCGTCGATCATTGACAGCATGACTACCGGTATGTTCTTGATGACCGGGTCGGCCTTGAGCGCGGCCAGCACGCCCCATCCATCCATTCGCGGCATCATCACGTCAAGCGTGATCAGGGACGGTAAAACTTCCCGCGCCAGCCGCAAGCCTGTTTCGCCATCGGACGCGGTCAGAACGTTGAACCCTTCGCGCCGGACTACATGCTCAATCAGATGACGCGCGATGGGATCGTCGTCGATGACCAGCACTGTACCGCTGCCACCGCTGAGGATTTGTACCGTCGCCTCATTTTGTGACGTCGTCTCAATGGGCAGCCGCTCTTCCCCTTCCCGGCTCCACAGCGGCAGCCTTATTGTGAAAACCGAACCCTTGCCAAAAGTGCTTTCGGCCGACACCTCTCCGCCCATCAGCTCGCAGAATCTTCGCGTCAGCGCGAGGCCAAGTCCGGTGCCTCCGAAGCGCTGCTTAATGGAACTGTCGGCCTGCTGGAACGGCGCAAAAATGCCGGCCAGTTGTTCTTCGGTGAGCCCTATTCCAGTGTCTGAGACGCGCAATTGCAGGCGTCCGTCTTCTGTGCGGGCCGATTCGAGGGTCACCACCCCATTGCTCGTGAACTTCCCCGCGTTCGAAAGAAGGTTGAACAGACACTGGCGCATCTTGCCGCGATCGGCGCGGATTATATCGGGCTCCGGCGCAATCCGCACTTCTAATACGTTGGCGTTCTTCTCGGCCAAGGGTTTCGTTACGGCGATGACTTCTTCGATCAGGGCGCGAGGAGAAAACGTTTCGAGGAACAGTTCCATTTTCCCCGCTTCGATCTTCGAAAGATCGAGCACGCTGTTGATCAATCCCAGAAGGTGCTTGCCGGCGCTGTGAATTTTTCCCAGATCGGGCAGCAGCGCGTCTACGCCAAGGTCCTGCGCTTCTTCCTGCAGCATCTCGCCGTAGCCGATGATGGCGTTCAGCGGGGTGCGCAGTTCGTGGCTCATGCCGGCGAGGAATTCGCTCTTCGCCCGATTCGCCTCCTCGGCGGCATTTTTTGCCTCGCGCAGCTCGAGTTCGGCTATCTTGCGGTCTGTGATATCCCGGATGGTTGCCGTAAAAACTGCCGGCCCGTCCGAGGCAATCCTGTTCGTGGCCAGTTCGATGGGGAACTCGGCTCCGTTGCGGCGCATGGCGCGGATCTCGATGCGCCGCCCCAGGACCACCGCTTCACCGGTTTTAAGGTAGCGCGCCAGGCCGGCCTTGTGGGCCTCACGGAATTCCGGGGGAATGATGGTATCCGCCAAAAACTTTCCTATGACATCGCCGCGCAGATACCCAAAAGTCCGTTCCGCCGCGGGATTGAATTCGAGGATTCTGCTTTCCTGATCGATCGTGATGATGCAATCGAGGGCGGTTTCGAGAATCGACGCCTTGCGTGCCTCGCTCGAACGAAGCGCGGTCTCCCCCAGCTTCCGGTCGATACCGATCGCTATGGTGTTCGCGATCGAGCCGAGTGAATCCAGTGTGTCGTTGCCAAGCTTCCTCTTTGCGAATAAAGCCACTACGCCGGCGATCCGCCTTTCCACGATGAGAGGATACCCGGCAAACGCGACCATGTTCTCGCGCCGCGCCCATTCTTTGTCGCCGACGCGCGGATCGTTCATGACGTCGTTGGTCAGATGGGGAGCGCGTTCCTGTGCGATCAGCCCGATCTTGAATTTGCCTACCGGCACGCGGGAATGCCCGCCATCGAGGTGGGTATATAAACCGGAGCTGGCTCGCAATTCGAGCGTGACACCATCTTCGGAAATCACCCAGATCCGGGCAAACGCCACGTTGAGGCGTTCGACGATGGAATCGGTGCACATCTTCAGCGTGTCCGACAGCCCCCGCCCTTCTGTCAGAGCCACTCCCACATCCGCTACCAGTGACGACAGGCGGACTCGTTCCCGCAGCAGGTGAGCGTCTTCCCGCCGCGCCGTGACATCGATACAGGCCGCGCTCATATACGCCGGGCTGCCGCTTTCATCGAGCGTGGCTTTGCCGCGCGCGTGAATCCAGTGTTCGACCCCGCTCCTTCTGCGAATGCGAAATTCAACCGAGAGATCGGCGCCTTCCTTGCGGCATTTTTCGCATTCGGCTGAGACTTCGGGCTGATCGGCGGCGTCGATTGCCGAGAGAAAATCCTTCAGCGTTGAGAGTTTTTCTCCCGCCTCGAGATCCAGCAGATGACTCAGGCTCGGGTCGCAGTCGAAGGAATCGAAGCGCATGTCCCAGTAAAAGGTGCCGGTATCGGCAGATTCAAGGGCCGCCCGCAGGCGGTTAACTTCCCGGCGAAGTTCGGCGTTTTCCTGGGCGCTTTGATCGGCGGTCTTGGGGTTCCGGTCGTCTGCCATGAGCTGGAGCTGTCAGCAACTCTACCTTCAACTGTGCCACAGCGGTATCAATTGCCTGCCTGGAGCTTTTTCCCGTCGCCGTCGATAACCTCGATGTCGCCAAGATTCAGCTCGCGAACACCGGCTTCGATCTTCGCGCGGTCGCCCACAATCACATAGATCGTCTGATCCGGATGGATGACGGATTTTGCCGCATCGTCCACGTCGGGACCGCGCAAAGCCATAACCTTTTTGCTGAAGGTGTTGTAATAATCGTCGGGAAGACCGTAGCGCACCATCTGTACCAACGAAGCTCCCAGATCGTCCACGGATTCGTTCGAGCCCGGCAGTTCGAGCGTTTCGTTCGACTGCGCCGCGCTCAGTTCCAGCGCCGAGACGGGCCGCTTACCCGTTATATCGTGAAGTTCACGGCTGACTTCGGCCAGTGCTTCTTTCGTCTTATCTGTCTGGACCGGAGACATCGTCATATACAGGCGTTGACCACGCGCGCCTGTCAGCACGCTGCTCGCCCCATAGGAGTAATGCTTGTCCTCGCGAAGATTCATGTTAAGCCGTCCGCTGAAGCTCCCGCCGAACACCACGTTCAACGTTTCAAGGGCGATATCGCTTTGGAGCGACTTGGGCGGGGCCACCTCACCGGTCAGGATTGTCGACTGTTGAGCGCCTGGCTTGTCGATCAGATAAACGCGCGACTTTGCAGGGCGACTCGCCTGGGGAACACTCAGTTCCGGCGCGGTACCGCGCTTCCATTGCTCAAACACTTTCTCGAGCCTGGGTGTGATCTCGGCGAGCGTAGTATCGCCGACCACCACCAGGGTTCCGTTGTTCGGCTTGTACCATGTCGCGTGGAATTTGGCGAGGTCTTCACGGGTCAGGGCACCCACGCTTTCCGCCGTTCCGGTGCCGCGGTAGGCCGCTCCGTAAGGATGGTTCGCGCCAAACAATAAACCGGGCATCACGCGCAATGCAACCTGCGTAGGGTCCGCCTTTTCCGCCTGAATTCCCGCGAGGCGCTGTTTCTTCGCCCGGTCGAAATCGGCCTGGGGAAATGACGGATTCATAATGATGTCGCCGAATAGATTGAGCGATCCATCCAGATTCCGCTTCAGCGCCGAAAGGTGGATGGAGGATAGCCCCAGGCTCGACGTTGCGCTGAGTTGAGCCCCCAGGGACTCCGATTGTTCCGTGATCTGCAGTGCATCGCGCGTTTTTGTGCCGTAGGTCAGCAGCGAACTTGTCATGGACGCCGTGCCGGGTGTCGCCGCCACATCCGCCGCGAAGCCGGCCTCTTCCAGCATCCAGAAATTGACGATCGGAATTTCATGCCGCTCGGCGAGGATGACCTTGAGTCCGTTCGTTAGTGTGGCGCGCTGCAGCTTCGGCAGTTTCAATTCCGCCATGCCTTCGATCACAGGCGCCTTGCTGCGATCGAGCGTGCTTGTCGTCGCTTTCAGAGCGGGAACCGGATCTACTTCCAGTTCGAAAACGCCGTCGGAAAGCCAGTCGTTGACCACCTTCCTGATATCGGCCGGCGTTGCCTTTTCGTGACGCTCAAGCGAGGTCTTAAAAAGATAGGAAGCGTCGCCGGTAAATACCTGTGCCTGGGCGAGGATGTCCGACTTTCCTCCAAACCCGCCGATGTGATCCAGCCCCCGCAGGAACTCGCCGGTGTAGAGCGTTTGCATGCGCTTCAACTCTTCCGAGGTGGGTCCGTCTTTAAGGAATCGCGCCATTTCTTCATCGAGAGCCTTCTCGGCCTTCGCGACTTCCACACCGGGCCGGACCGTTACAATCACTCCGAACTGCCCGCCGATTTCCGACGGATTGACGAAGGCGGAAGCCCCGGTCGCGAGCTGATCGTCGTAAACGAGCCTCTTGTAGAGCCGCGACAGGCGACCCTTGGCGAGGCAGTCGCTTGCCAGATCCAGATAGTCGGCCTCTGGCGTACCGAATCCCGGAACATTCCAGGTCCGGTAGATGCGCGTCTGCGGCACACGGTCCTGCATCCTGGCGCGATGAGTCCCCGTCATTTTTGCGATCCACTGCTCCTGGTGCGTGACCGGATCGCCCGGCGGAATGTCGCCGAAATACTTCGTGACTTTTTCTTTGGCGGTTTTGAGATCGATATCCCCGGCCAGCACCAGTACGGTGTTCGATGGCCCGTAATTGGCGCGGAACCACTCCTTCACGTCTTCGAGGGATGCGGCGTTCAGATCTTCCATCGAACCGATCGTCGTCCAGGAATAGGGATGGCCTGCTGGATATGTGTTCTTCGTCAGTACTTCCCAGGTGGAGCCGTAGGGCTGATTTTCACCCTGGCGCTTTTCGTTCTGAACCACGCCGCGCTGCTGGTCGAGAGTTGCTTTATCGAAAGCATTGATGAAATGTCCCATCCGATCCGATTCCATGAACAGCGCGTAATCGAGCGCCGGTGTCGGAACGTTTTCGAAGTAATTTGTCCGGTCCTGATTCGTGGTGCCATTCAGATTCGTGGCGCCGATTTTTTCCATCGCCTGGACGTAGCTGCCTTTGGCGTTTTCACTGCCGCCGAACATCAGATGCTCGTAGAGGTGGGCGAATCCGGTCTTGCCAGGCTTTTCGTTCTTCGAACCCACGTGATACCAGATGTTGACCGCGACGATGGGCGCTTTGTGATCCTCATGGACCAGCACGGTGAGGCCATTGCTCAGGAGAAATTTGTCGTAGGGAATATCGATTTGTGCGAGCGAGCAACTCGCGGCCAGAACGCCCAGCACTGCGATTCGATTCACCATGAGACCCTCTCGAAAGAGGATAACGCAGCACGGGTTGGCCCCGGCGCCTCAGAGTATTTGGCATCATTACTGCTGGAGCCCATGTTTATTACCTTCAGGCAGGCTGGTGTGGCGGTGTTTTTAGCCGCGCTGCTGCTCACCGCATGTGTCCCGAACAAGGCGTGGCGGATTCACTATACGCCTGGGCAGCCGCCCGCGATCGATCCTCCTCTGTTTGAACTGGCGTCCACCGTGGACTGCCGGGAAACGCCCGCACCGTCGGCGCTGCCTTCCGCCTATCGTCTCGCGTTTATCGAATTCGACGACCGGGGTGAATTCTTCGATCGCGGCCAGTTGACTCAGGCATTGCAGACCATCGCGGAGGTGAAGGGCAGGGCATCGGCCAGCCATCCGGCTGCTGTGGTCCTGTTCGTTCACGGCTGGCAGAACAATGCTTCGGACCGCGCTGGCAATGTGGCTGGCTTCAGGAAGATGCTCACCTGCCTGGGCCCCCAGTTCAACCCTGCCGGCGTGGCGCCGGAAGACACGCGCGTGCTTGGGATCTACATCGGTTGGCGCGGGCAGGTTGTCAAGGCGCCGGTAGCGACGGAGTTGACATTCTGGAATAGAAGAAATGAGTCGGAGAGCCTGCCCGGCGCCCATGTGGTCGAGACCCTGCTTTCGGTTATGAAAGCCGTCAAAGGCCCCGACTTCTCCGGCAATGGAGTCTCGCTTGTGATCGGCCATTCCTTCGGTGGCGGGCTGCTCGAAACGGCGCTCACGCAAACCCTTGAGAACGTGGTTCTCGATACGCCGTCCGGTCAGCCGATTCGCTGGCCGGCCGATCTAGTTGTGCT
>JBDUBZ010000117.1:0-10478 GCA_040003745.1 Terriglobia bacterium | reverse complement strand
CTTGACGACCTTCGAAGGGTGTTTCATGCGGCGGGACCACGTCATTTCACTGATGTGAATCAGCCCTTCCACACCAGGCTCGAGTTCCACAAAAGCGCCGTAGTCCGTCACGCTCACTACCCTGCCTTCCACGCGAGTGCCTACCGAACAGCGCTCCGCCGCCCCTTCCCAGGGATCGGTCGTCAGCTGCTTGATACCCAGCGAAACGCGCTCTTTCGAAGGGTCGTAACGCAGCACCTGCACGGTGATCTCATCACCCACATGCAGCACTTCGGAAGGGTGTGTGATGCGCCCGTAAGAAATATCCGTAACATGCAGCAGCCCGTCGATGCCGCCTAAATCGACAAACGCTCCGTAGTCGGTCAGATTCTTCACCGTACCGGTCAGCACGGAGCCCTCCTGAAGATTTTCCAGTGTCAGGCACTTCCGCGCTTCCACTTCTTCCTGAATGGCTAGTTTTCGGGAAACCACCGCGTTGCCGCGTTTGCGGTTCAGCTTCACGAGTTTAACGGGAATGTCGTGGCCCAGAAATTGATCCAGATTTCGAACGGGCCGGACATCCACCTGCGAGCCGGGCATGAAGGCCGCGACACCGACGTCGACCGAAAGGCCGCCCTTTACCCTGCCCAGCACTCGCCCGCTTATGGTTAGCTGTTCTTCGAGAGCCTTTTCCAGGTTGTCCCAGACGCGCAGACGCGCAGCCTTTTCCCGTGAAAGAAGAACGTAGCCCTCAGAGGTATGGCCGCTGTCGACCATCACTTCCACAAGGTCGCCGGCGCTTACGGAACAGTTGCCGGCGGCATCGGTGAACTGCACGAGTGGCGCAACTCCGTCCGATTTGAGGCCCACATCGATGTAGACGCCCGTTCCCGATATCTTGAGGACGCGCCCCTCAATGACTTCATCACGCGCGGGCGGCGCGAGGTGGCTGTAATCCTCCAGAAGATGCTGATATTCTTCCGGATCCACGCTGCCGGCCGGTGTCTCGCCAGCCGGTGTCCCGAAAGCCCCGGTCATGTTCGTTTCGGCCAAGCCCTCATATCCCCAGTAAGCTGAAATCTGACGACCGGCAAAACCGCCTGCCGATATTTCAGGATTTATCAACTATAGAGAGCGTTCGCGGCCTTGTCAATATGCCGTGGGACTAAACAGCGCCGTCAACGCTGGTGCGGATCTTCCAGATACGTGTAGCCATGCAGCCCTTCCTCATAGAAGCGCAGCAGGCGGCCGGATTCCTCATACGTCAGACGCCCTTCCCGCACGGCGACCTCCACGCTGCGGCGCAGTTTGGCCACCAGAGAATCGGTCTTGAACTGCACATAATCGAGGACTTCGCGCACCGTGTCGCCCTTAATCACCTCGTCCAGCATCACTTCGCCCGACGCGCTGAGCCGCACGTGGACGGCATTCGTATCGCCGAACAAGTTGTGCAGGTCGCCCAGGATTTCCTGATACGCGCCCACCATGAACGCGCCCAGATAGTAGTTCTCTCCGTTGTATTCATGCAGGGCGAGCGTTCGCTTCACGTCCCGCCGGTCGATGAACTGATCCACCTTGCCGTCGGAATCGCACGTGATGTCTCCCAGCACCGCGTGGCGCGTCGGCTTCTCTTGGAGCCGGTGAATCGGCATGATGGGGAACAACTGCTTAATGGCCCAGCTGTCCGGCATGCTCTGAAAGAGCGAAAAATTGCAGAAATAAGTGTCCGATAACATCGCATCCAGACCTTCCAGCTCTTCCGGGAAGAAATCCAGCTCGCGCGACATCTTCTGCACCTTGCGGCAGATCGCCCAGAACAGGTTCTCGGCAATGCAGCGCTGTTCCACCGGCAGATAACCGAGGCTGAAAAGATTCAGCGCGGAATCGAGAGCCTGCTGCGCATCGTGGTAGGCCTCGAGTACATTGCGGGAATTTACCAGACGGTAGGTTTCCTGCAAGTCGATCAACGGCTGTTCGGGGTCCGCGGGAAGCTCCTGCGGCGCCTCTTCTTCTCCCAGGCCGGAAACGCCCAGAACGTTGAAAACCAGCGCGCTGTGATAGGCCGCGATGGCCCGCCCGCTCTCCGTGATGATGGTGGGGTGCGGCACATTGGTCTCATCGCACACCGCCTGCGCGTGGTAAATAATATCGTTCGCGTATTCCTGCAGCGTGTAGTTGACGCTCGATTCGAAATCGGTCTGCGAGCCGTCGTAATCCACACCCAGACCGCCGCCCACGTCGAGAAACTTGAGCCCCGTGGCGCCGCTGCGCCAGAGTTCGGCATACAGACGCGCGGCCTCGTTCACCGCGCCTTTCACCTGCCGGATATTGGTAATCTGACTACCCAGGTGGAAGTGGAGCAGTTGCAGGCAATCCGTCATGCCCCACAGCTTCAACTCCTGCAGCGCGCGCATCACCTCTGTGGTGCTGAGGCCGAACTTCGAGCGATAGCCGCCCGACGACTTCCAGCGCCCGGAGCCGCGGCTCGCCAGCTTGGCGCGAATGCCGATGGTCGGACGGACACCGATCTTCTCGGCGTATTTTGCGATCAGTGAAAGCTCGGTATATTTTTCGATGACGGGAATAATCTTGCGCCCCACCTTCTGCGCCAGCATCGCCATCTCGATATATTCGTCGTCTTTGAAGCCATTGCAGATGATGGGCGTGTCGTTATCCGCCAGCGCCATCACTGCCAGAAGCTCCGGCTTCGAGCCCGCTTCGAGCCCGAATTTATAGGGCTTGCCGAACTCGAGCACTTCCTCCACCACCTGCCGCTGCTGGTTCACCTTGATGGGATAGACGCAGCAGTAGCCGCCGTTGTATTTGTGCTCCCGGATGGCCACATCGAACGCGTCGTGAAGCTCTTGCAGGCGATGCTTCAGAATTTCGGCAAAGCGAATCAGAATGGGCAGCTGGATGCCGCGCAGCACCAGCGTGTCGATCAGCTGTTTAACGTCGATGAATCTGGCCGGGTCCTTTTCGGGATGCACCAGAACGTTACCGTCTTCGCTGACGGAAAAATATCCCTTGCCCCAGCTTGCGACATCGAAAAGATCGCTTGCATCCTGCGTCGACCAGCGATCGGTCGGTTCGAGAACCATGGAGATCTTACGTCCGTTTTTTTCCAACTTTCAGTGTCCTTCGAAATCGAGTTTTACGGCAACAATAAATTTTACCGCGTTGCGTGCGTCATGCTTTTGTAACGATTGCTGTATCGGCGCCTGCTCGATATAGCGGCCAGCGCCGATGTGAACGACGCGATTCGTCATGGCCTCAATGCTGTAGCGTAGCGGCGAACGGGTCCACCGGCGCCGCAGGCTGCGAAGAACCCCGGCGTTCCCCCAAGTTTCCGGCTGGCGGCACGCACCCAGCCGAGGCAGCGCAGGATAAAGGGCTCCGTCTCCACCCGCAGCAGTTCTTCCGACGCCCGCCGAATGTGGCGGGTAATCGCCTTTCCGTGGTGAGGTCCCGTCAGCAGCATCCGCAGAACTCGAAACTTCGACCGTGCCCTGCGGGAACTCTATGCGTGCGTCTCCCGTGTCAATCGCCGACAATACGGACACCCGTTGATATCATGTTCCTTCACTTCAAATAATGAGCCAGAAAACACCCATCACAGTCGCGCATGGCGACGGCATCGGCCCCGAAATTATGGAGGCCTCGCTGCACATCATTCAGGAAGCAGGAGCCGCGCTCGAAATCGAGACCATTGACGTCGGCGAAAAGGTCTATCTGCGGGGGAACACCGCCGGAATCGACCCCAGTTCGTGGGAATCGCTGCGCCGCACCAAGGTGTTTTACAAGGCGCCTATCACCACCCCTCAGGGCGGCGGCTACAAGAGCCTGAACGTAACCACCCGCAAGCGCCTCGGCCTCTACGCCAACGTGCGCCCCTGCGTCTCGTATCACCCTTACGTCGATACCAAACATCCCAAAATGGATGTCGTCATCGTGCGTGAAAACGAGGAAGATCTTTACGCGGGCATTGAATACCAGCTCAGCCCCGACGTGATGGAGTGCATCAAGCTCATCTCACGCCCCGGCAGCGAGAAGATCATCCGATTCGCCTTCGAATACGCGAAGCAGAACGCGCGCAAAAAGGTCACCTGTTTCTCGAAAGACAACATCATGAAGATGACCGACGGTCTCTTTCATAAAATTTTCGACGAAATCGGGGCCGAGTACCCGGGTATCGAGCAGGAACACTGGATTGTCGACATCGGCGCCGCCAAACTGGCCGATACGCCGGAAGCGTTCGACGTGATCGTGATGCCCAATCTTTACGGCGATATCCTCTCCGATGTGGCGGCGCAGATCGCTGGCTCAGTGGGTCTGGCGGGGTCGGCAAATGTGGGCACCGCGGCGTCGATGTTCGAAGCGATCCACGGCTCGGCTCCCAGGCGCGCGGGACAGAATCTGGCTAATCCCTCCGGCCTGCTGCTGGGCGGCGTGATGATGCTGGTTCACATCGGCCAGTGGGAAGCGGCCGAGCGCGTTCACAACGCCTGGCTGCGCACGCTCGAAGATGGCATCCACACCTACGACATCTACGAAGAAGGCATCAGCAAACAGAAGGTCGGAACGAAGGAGTTCGCACAGGCCGTTGTGGCTCGCCTGGGTCAGAAGCCCGAGAAGCTGAAAATGACCACGTACGCGGGGGCGCAGACGAAGCGCCGGGAATGGACTCCCAACGCCGGACGTCCCGAACCGGCCATCGAAGTCGTGGGCGTCGATCTCTACATCGGTTCCCGCAAACAGGCCCCGCAGGCTTTTGGAGACGCGCTGAAAGCTTTCAGCCACGAAGGTCTGGAACTCAAAATGGTGGATAGCCGCGGCACCATCGTGTGGCCGGGCGGGATGGCCGAAACGTTCGTGATCGATAACTATCGCTGCCGTTTCGAAGCGGGCGGCGCGCCCGTCTCTCACACCCAGATCGCGGGCCTTTATCAAAAGGTGTCAGCCGCGGGATACGACATCGTCAAAACGGAAAGCCTGCGTAACTTCGATGGCAAGCCGGGATTCACGCTCGCGCAAGGTCAGTAAGCCGATCGCCCCGCCGCTGGTGTCCATCATCATGGGCAGCAAGTCGGATTGGGAAACGATGCGCGCGGCCTCGCTGGTGCTTACCGATTTCGGGGTGCCCCATGAGTGCCGCATCGTGTCCGCGCATCGCACGCCGGAGTTGATGGCTGAATTTGCGGGGGCCGCGGAAGGGCGGGGCATCGAGGTCATTATTGCGGGCGCGGGTGGGGCCGCTCATCTGCCCGGTATGACGGCGGCGCTCACCACACTTCCAGTGCTGGGCGTTCCAGTGGAAAGCAAAGCGCTCAAAGGTGTGGATTCGCTGCTCTCGATTGTCCAGATGCCCGCGGGCATTCCTGTCGCGACTTTCGCCATTGGGCAGGCGGGCGCGAAGAATGCCGCGCTGTTCGCGGTGGCGATCCTCGCAGGCAAGCGCGCGCGCCTTCGCGAAAAGCTAAAAACATTTCGCGAACAGCAGAAGCGCAAGGTTCTCGAAGACACTCTGCCGTGAACCGATGAAGCCGATTCTTCCCGGGGCTGTGATCGGAGTTCTCGGCAGCGGCCAGCTCGGCCGCATGTTCGCTCTGTCCGCCCGCCGGATGGGATATCGCGTCCACACGTATTCGCCGGATAGCGACTCCCCCACCGGTCAGATCGCGGACGTTGAAATCGACGCGCCCTATGAAGATCTCGACCGCGTGCGCGAATTCGCATCGCATGTCGACGTGGTGACTTTCGAATTTGAAAACGTTCCGGCGCCGACGGCCGAACAGGCTGCGAACTACGCGCTCGTGCGGCCCGCCGGAGACGTTCTGCACACCACGCAGCATCGCCTGCGCGAGAAGACATTCCTCAGCCATCACGGGTTTCCGGTCACGCGCTTTCTGCCCATCCGCGCCGCCAGCGATCTTCCCACTGATTTCGGCCCCGCGATCCTCAAGACCGCTGGCTTCGGTTACGACGGAAAAGGTCAGTACCGCGTCAACACCCCCGAAGAAATTGAGGCCGCCTGGCAGGCGATGGACAGACAGGAAGCCGTGCTCGAAGCCGTGGTCGATTTCGAAGCCGAGCTGTCGGTGGTGGGCGTGCGCGGGGAAGATGGCGCCTGCGCTTTCTATGAGCCCAGCGCCAACGCCCATGTGAATGGGGTCCTCGATGTCTCCACCAGCCCCGCGCCCTACAGCGGCAAAGCCATCGAAATCGCGCGTGGCATCATGGAGCAGTTGAACGTCACCGGTGTTCTCTGCGTGGAGTTCTTCCTGACTCGCGATCATCAGCTTCTGGTTAACGAAGTGGCGCCGCGCCCCCACAACTCGGGGCACCTGACCATGGACGCCTGTGTCACCAGCCAGTTCGAGCAGCAGTTGCGGGCCGTCTGCGGCCTGCCTCTGGGGAGCACGGAAATGCTGCGGCCCGCGGCCATGGCGAATCTGCTGGGCGATCTCTGGCGGAAAGGCGAACCCTGCTGGGTGGGCGCGCTCGCAACGCCGCAGCTGAAGCTGCATCTGTATGGAAAGACCGAGCCCCGCCCCGGCCGCAAAATGGGACACCTCACAGCCACCGCGTCCACCGCGTCTGAAGCCGAGCGTCTGGTGCGCGAGGGAAGGGCCAGCCTGTGAAGACCCTGGTTCTGCTGCTGCTTTCGGCACTGACCATCCCTGCGGCCGATCAGATCACCTACTGGATCGAGGAGTGCCACCCCGGCATGTCATGCGTCGCGGGGGATCTCGATCTCGCGCGCTGGGCATTTGCAGCGTGGCAGCGGGAATCCGGCGGCGGGCTGGTGATGACCGAAACCCCGCTCGAAGCGAAGGCGCGCTTCAAGCTGCACTGGGTGAGCGGCAATCAAAACCTCTATGGCGAAACGCGGCCCTATATGATGGGCGGCAAGCGCGGTGCGAACATCTATGTGCTGCCCGCCACCTACGCCACCGCGGACAGCCTGCTGCGCGACGCCATCGTCTACCTGACCTGCGTCCACGAAACCGGGCACGCGCTGGGCCTGGAGCACACTAATGAATTCGCCGACATCATGTACACGTTCGCCAATGGCGGCGATATCAATGCCTATTTCGGCCGTTACCGCGATCTGCTGAAGACGCGCCAGGACATCGCGAAGCATGCCGGGGTCTCCGATGCCGACCGCATTGCGCTCCGGGCACTCTACAAATGAAGACGGCCATCGTTACCGGCGCCAATCGCGGCATCGGGCAGGCCATCGCGCTGCGCCTCGCAGCCGACGGCTTCCAGGTTGTCCTGTGCGCTCGCGATCAGGCCCTGCTCGATATGACCGCGCAGCAGATCGGCCCGCAGGCTCACGCCATATCGCTCGACCTGAGGCTCCCCGACGCAGGTCGGCGTCTTGTCGACGCCGCGATCACGGCCTTCGGCGCCATCGACGTCGTGGTCAACAATGCCGGCGCCACCAAACGGGGCGATTTCGAAACCCTGACGGAAGAAGACTGGATGGATGGCTTCGCGCTCAAGCTCTTCGGGGCCGTGCGCATCACCCGGGCAGCGTGGCCGCACCTGAAGAAACAATCCGGGGCGGTTGTCAACATTGCAGGGTCCGGCGGCAGAACGCCAGGCGCGCAGTTCACCATCGGAGGCTCCGTCAACGCCGCCATGCTGTCCTTGACGAAAGCGCTGGCCGATCTTGGGCTGGCCGATCAAATCCAGGTGAACGCCATCAATCCCGGCCCCGTGCGCACCGCGCGGCTTGAAAAGCGCCTCGCCAACACTACGCTTGAAGCCTTCCTGCGCGAAGAAAAAATTACGAAGGTCGGATCGCCCGAAGACATCGCAGCACTCGTGAGCTTCATCCTTTCGCCGCATGGACGCCTGCTCCACGGAGCTCTGATCGATGCCGATGGCGGATTGACGAAAACTATCTAAGATTCACGTTAATGCCGAACGTCCGCGTCGAAGGCTGCAGAATCGGCGTGATAACCCCATGGAGATGCAGCGCATGGGTCTCATGCGTGTTCACCACATAGCGCCCAATGAAATAGCCGATGGCCGCGCCCGCAAAGATGTCCGATGCGTAGTGCTGCCGCGCGGCGAAGCGCGAGGCGCTGACCACTGAAGCGAGTCCGTAAACAACATACGGCACAAACTTCCGATTCCCGTACTCATGCGCAATGACGGACGCTAACGACCATATCTCAGTGGAATGGCCGGAAGGAAAACTCGCCCCCCCAGCAAAAAAGTTGCCGGGCTCTTTCGCAGCATTGGGCCGGTTGCGCCCCGCGGCGGCTTTCAAAACCTCCACTACGATCAGGCTGTCGATCAGCGCCTCCCCCCCGAGGACCCCCGTCTCCCGGGCCTTCTGGTTATCCGCCAGCACTCCATACAGATAAAATCCCGCCACTTCGGGCAGCACGGTGTAAACCGCGCCGATCTTCGAAACATTATTCCCGTACCGAATCTGGAGCGGGCCGTTTTCGAAAATGTGGGTGGTGCGCCTGTCGGTCAGGATCAGGCCGGCTGTGATAGCTCCCAGCCCCGCAAACCAGGCGGCATCTTCCTTATCCAGATGAAAAGGACTTGTCCAAATCGCCTTTTGATCCATCCAGATGTTGGTGAGAAGCTTTCTGGCGAGCGGCTTCACACTCTCCGTATCACCGGGATAATAAACCACATCCCGCTTGTCCTCTTGTTGTACAGAAGCGGGTTGCTGTACAGAAGCGGGTTGCTGTGCTGAAGCAGGTTCCTGTGCGAGAGCCGGCAGGAGACAAACGGCTAACACTGCCAGGCCTGGCAGAATCTTCATGCCGCTGACACCAGCAATTTTCTGACCGCGCCGCTAGGAATGTGGCGGCTTGACGCGCAGAGCTATGCCCAGATCGCGCAAATTGCGCTCCGGCACAGGCGCGGGAGCTTCGCACATCAAATCCGTCCCTTTCGCCGTCTTGGGGAAGGGAATTACGTCGCGAATCGAACTCTCGCCCGCGAGAATCATCACAATCCGGTCCAGCCCCAAAGCAACCCCGCCATGCGGAGGGGCGCCGTACTCAAGCGCGTCCAGCAAAAACCCGAAACGCCGTTTAGCCTCATCCTCGCTGAATCCCAGAGCCGAGAAGACCTTCGACTGAATATCGCGCCGGTGGATACGAATCGAGCCCGACCCCAGTTCTACACCGTTCAATACGATGTCGTAAGATTTTGCACGGCACCGCGCCGGATCCGCCGTCAGCTTTTCCAGGTCCTCGTCATGAACCGACGTGAACGGATGGTGCGCCGCGTTCCAGCGCTGGTCTTCCTCATCCCACTCGAACATGGGGAAATCCGTGACCCAGAGGAAGGCGAAAGTTCCTTCCGCCAGCAGACCATGCCGGGAGGCGTACTTTTGCCCAGCCATCAATCGCAGCTGTCCGCACGCCTGATACACGGTCTCTTCGGGACGCTGCCCCTTCGGTTCGCCCCCCCAGCCGGCCATCAGAAAAAGGTCGTCTTCCCGCGCCCCGGTGCGCTCGCGCAACTGCCGCATCGCCTCCGGGAAATCGCGGTCGAGCCGCTTCATATCGTCGAAAACGCGCAACCCGCGTTCCTGGCCCCACGCCTTGAGATCGTCGCGTTCCTTGCGGCTCAGCGGACCCACGCCCGGAATCCGAATCGCCATCAGAGGCAGGTCGCCAGTCGAAAGCCCTTCGCCCACGAAGAGATCGTTGACCTGCGTCATGGGGGGAATGCGGCACTCCGGCTTGTCGCTGCCGTATTGCTGCATCGCCTGGGCATAAGTCAGCCGCGGAAAAGGCGTCTGCACCTGCACGCCCGCAGCCTCGCAGATCTTCTTCATCATCGGTTCCACAACGTTGAAAATGGTTTCCTGCTGCGGGAAACTCATCTCCATATCGATCTGCGTGAACTCCGGCTGGCGGTCTGCACGCAGGTCTTCATCGCGGAAACAACGCACGATCTGAAAATATTTCTCGTAACCGCCAATCATCAGCAACTGCTTGAAAATTTGCGGCGATTGCGGCAGCGCATAGAACGACCCCGGCTGCACGCGGCTCGGCACCAGATAATCGCGCGCCCCTTCCGGCGTGGACCGCGTCATGAACGGCGTTTCGATTTCGAGAAAACCCTGGGTATCCAGAAACTGCCGCACCGCGAACGCGATCTTCGAGCGCATGATCACGTTGCGCTGCATCCTCGGGCGCCGCAGATCCACATAGCGATACTTGAGGCGCATCTCTTCGGAAACATCGACGCTGTCTTCCATCGGAAACGGCGGCGTGCGCGATTCGTTCAGGATGTAAATCTTCTCGGCGATCACATCTACTTCGCCCGTCGCGAGTGTGGGATTGATCGTCTCTCTGGACCGAAGCTCAACCACCCCTTCCACCGCGATCACGTATTCGGAGCGAATCAGATCGGCTTTCGCGCGCAGGGCCTCATCGGAGCCGTCGCGGATCACAATCTGCGTGATGCCCTCACGGTCGCGCAGATGGAAGAAAATCACGCCGCCCAGATCG
>JBDUBZ010000116.1:0-10505 GCA_040003745.1 Terriglobia bacterium | reverse complement strand
GTTGGCCAGAACCAGTGAGTTCCGAGCCGCTTCGTCATAAGGATAGATCGCAAGCAGCGTCTGAGCGGTCGCCTTCACACGGTCCCAGTCGAAACGCTGTGAATAGACGTCGATCAGGGTATGTGCCGCCGTCGCGTCGGTCGGTTCGAGGAGGATGGCCTTCCCGGCCAGCCGGAACGCTTCGTCGCGCTTCTGCCGGAGGAACAGCCACCGGCTCCAGGCCGACCACGCGCGGGCATAATCCGGCCCGGCGGTCACGGCGAGCTGGAAATGCTTCTGGGCGGCGGTGTCGTCGCCCAGCTGATCGAAAGCAAGCGCCAGAGCTGTTTCGAGGCTGGCATTTCCCGCGACCAGCGGCTCCGCCAGGCCAAGATCTTCGTGCGCCACCGAGGAATCGGCATTCGCGAACGCCGCTTCGCCGGCGCGGGTCAGAGCGCGGCCGTTTTGCGGGCTCATCCTCAATGCCGTTTGCCAGAGAGTCTCCTCCGATTCCCAGATTTTGTTGCGCTCGAAAGTCCCCCAGCTGGCGGCGGCGAGAACCACTCCGCATAACAGAAAGCCGATCGCGAGGGCTGGAACACGAAGGGACACGCTCAGCCGCGCAGCAAGAAGCCAGGCCGCACGCGTAAAGGCGAGCGCCAGCCCAATGAACGGCAGAAACATCCTGTGGTTGGCGTCCACCATGCTCCCCGGTAGCAGCACCGTGGGCAGCAGCGTGATCAGAAACCACCAAAGGCCGAAGGATACGGCCCGCCATTCGGTACGGCGCGCAGTGTGCATCGCCAGAGCGATCATCCCCACAACCACCCCGATACCGCCAATCACCAGCGGCCAGTCCCCCAGGGTAAACGCCTTCATGCCTGAATCCGGGCTGAGGTTCACGGGCGCGATGAAGTAAAACAGATACCGCGCCACTATGAACATCTCGGTCGGAACCCAGTTCGGAAATGGAATCCTCGAGGCCGAATCGAACCTCCATGTCAGGAACGTGGCGAAGAGGAAATAGCCCCCGCAGAGAATTGCCGCGGGAAGTACGCGCCGCAATTTCGCGTCCTCCGGCTCGAAGAGCCACAGGTATACCGCAAGAAGAGGTGCGAACAGGGCGGCGATCGGATCCACCAGCATCGCCAGCGCCACCGGAATCAAATAGAGTCCGAGCGGCATATGAATAAACCGCCGGTAAAGCGCATTGCGGCGTGCCGCGCGAGCTATGAGCAGATCCTCCTGCCAGTTAACGGTGGTGCGCCGGGTGTCCACCCATAAGCGATTCGGCAGCATCTTCGGCCACACGATACGGATTGCGAGTCCCGCCACAATGCCAAGCGCCGCGATCACAGTCCCGCGCCGGGACACATAGTTGACGGTGTCGGCTATCGCGGGATGCACCGCAAACAACCCGGCACCGACGGCGGCCGAAAGGTGCGTGCTGCCCGGCAGCACGCGAAAAAGCGCGTATATAAAACCGATCAAAATGGCGAACCACACAAAGGTGTCCAGCTGAAACACCCAGGGCTCGCCGCCCGCAACTGCTCGGTTCAGTGCGAAAGACGTGGTAAGAAGGGGCCGGTATTGAGTCTGCTCAGGGAGCTCCGAGGATGTCCTCGGCTGCGCAAAGAAGCGCGGCAGGGACACGCTCTGAATCGCTCTGTTGTTCACGATTCCCGGAAAGTCGTCCCAGTGAAAACCGTTGCCGAAATGGTTCGACCAGGCAAACGCTACGCAAAGGCAGACCAGCGCCGGAACGAGCCACCAAAACAGATAGTCGTTGCCGTCATTCGGTTCCAAAGATATTATTGTCCGATTATATATGCCTTATTCAGGCTGCGGGCGCGATTCCAGGAGGAACGCTGCGAATTCGGAGAGCCTGTCCACAAGCAGATCGGGCGGAAATTCGCGAAGCGTTTCCGGCTGAAATCCATAGGAGACACCACAGGCCGATACACCGGCATTGCGGGCCGTTTGTATATCGACCGCGCTATCGCCCACCATCCAGGTGCTCGCCGCCGGCACTACCGCTTCGGCGCGCAGGGTGTCGATGCCGACAGGATGAGGCTTCTTGTGCGCAAAGCTGTCGCCACCGTACACACGGAACATGAACGGCGCGAGTTGCAAACCTTCCATGATTGTGTTGGTAATTCCGGCAGGCTTGTTAGTCAGCACGGCGAGCCGCATGCCGGCGCCGTGAAGCTGCCCCAGCGCCTCGCGTACGCCTGGATAGAGCACCGTAAAGTCGAGCGCGTGTTCCCGATAGTAGTCGAGAAAAAACTGCAACGCCGCGGCTGCCTCTTCCTCGCTGGTGCCGGGCCCCATGACGCGCTTCATCAGCACAGGCGCACCGTTGCCCACATAAGAAAAAATCAGCTCATGCGCAAGAGGGCCGCGCCCCATTGCCGCAAGCGCGGCGTTGACCGAGTGCGCCAGATCCAGACGCGAATCGATGAGTGTCCCGTCGAGATCGAAGATCACCAGCACGGCGGAATGGGTTACGCCTGGCGCGCGCGGCGCGGGGATCTGGCCACAGCCTTTACGGCCGGCTTGCGCCGAGGGTGTTTGCCATCGATCTGATACTGCACCATCTTGCGCAGCAGCGTATTACGATGGATGCCCAGGACCTTGCTGGCTTCCGACTGGTTGTTCTCAGTGCGCCGAAGCACCCGCTCGATCATGCCCTTTTCGAGCATCTCCACTGCCTCCTCCATGAAAAATCCACCATGGACGATGGTGTCGATGAGGCCATCAAAACTTTCCTTCATTGCCGCTGTTTCTCCAATGCCGATGTGATTCTGGAATATTGTGCGCGAAAGCTTCGCTTCAGATCCGCCGGCGCCATGGCGACGAAGTAGCGGGATGCTTCGAGAACAAAGGGTGCAATTCGCGAGTGTAGCAAAGCTGGCGACGATGTCTCGCTACCAAACGCCGTCACCGCCGTCAGAATGGCGATGGCCACGAGCATCCCGCGCAGCAGACCAAAGACCCCGCCCAGTAAACGGTCGAAAAACGACAGGCCAATGGTGCGAATGAAGCGGCCGACAATGGCTGCCACGAGGGACCCGGCAAGCAAAACGCCGATCACAACCGCGAAGAAGCCGAGCAGATGGGCGACCCGCGGCGAGCTCACCCAGGGCTCGAAAAACGATCCCGCGAGCCCGTAGAACCACATCCCCAGCACCAGCGCGAAGAGCGACGCCGCAAGGCCGATGATCTCGCGCGAGAAGCCCTTACGAAAGCTCATCAGCGATGAGAGCGCAAGAATCGCGATCAGCATCACGTCCAGCCAGTTCATAACTCATGGCCGGTGATAAGCCGGTAAGCCTCGCGATACTTCTCAGCGGTTTTCGCAATCACGTCGGGTGGAAGGTCCGGCGCGGGGGCCTGTTTATTCCAGTCGAGCGTCTCCAGATAATCGCGCACGAATTGCTTGTCGAATGACTTCTGTGGACCGCCAGGCCGATAGCCTTCGCGGGGCCAGTAGCGCGAGGAATCGGGCGTCAGAACTTCGTCGCCCAGCAGCAGTTCGCCTTCAAACCAGCCGAATTCGAACTTGGTATCCGCCAGCATGATGCCCCGGGATTCAGCATGTTTCGCGGCGGCCGCATAAATCCGCAGAGTCAGATCGCGCAGCAGAGCGGCGGTCTCGACGCCCACCATTTCCGTCGCGGCTTCGAAGGAAATATTCTCATCGTGTCCCGTCGCCGCTTTAGCAGCCGGAGTGAAGATTGGTTCCGGCAGACGATCGCTCTCGCGCAGACCGGCCGGCAGTGCGATCCCGCAGATCGCCCCCGTCTTCCTGTAGTCTTTCCAGCCCGAGCCCGCAACATAGCCGCGCGCCACGCATTCGACCGGCTCCATACGGCATCGTTTGACGAGCATTGAACGCCCTTCCAGCTGGTCGCGAAAAGGATGAAGCTCCGGGGGGTATTCATCGACATTCGCCGTAATCAGGTGGTTCGGCATAATCCCGCGCAGCAGCCCGAACCAGAACAGCGACATCTGCGTGAGCACCCGGCCCTTATCCGGAATGCCCTGAGGCAGAATGCAGTCGAAGGCGGAAATACGGTCCGTCGCGATCATCAGCAACTCGTCGCCCACCCGATAGACATCGCGCACTTTTCCACTCCCGGCGCGTTCAATCCCGGGAAGATTCGTGCTGGTAATAACTGTGGCCATTACTTGCGCGGAGGCTCTGGATCGGTCACCAGGCGGCTGTGATATCGGCTGTACGAAAAGTAAATTACAAAGCCGATGACCAGCCACACCACCAGGCGGATCCATGTATCGATGTCGAGCGACGCCATCATAGCGAGGCAAACCAGGATGCCGAGAATCGGCACCAGCGGTACCAGAGGTGTCCGGTAAGGCCTCGGAGCGTTGGGATTGGTGTGGCGCATGATCATGATGCCTGCGCACACGATCACGAACGCCAGAAGCGTGCCGATGCTGGTCATATTGCCCAGATTCGTCAGCGGGACAAAGCCTGAAAACAGGCTCACAAAGCCCATGAGCAGAATATTGCAGCGCCAGGGCGTCCCGAATTTCGGATGCACGTCGGAGAAAAGTTTCGGCAGCAGCCCATCGCGCGACATCGAATAAAAGACCCGGCTCTGGCCGAGAAGCATGACCAGAATCACCGACGTATAGCCCGCGAGAATGCCGAAGATGATGGCGGTCGAAAGCCAGCCGAAGCCGATGCCGTTGAGAGCGTCGTAAATGGCCGTCGGCGTCATGTCTTTGTAGTTCATGATGCCGGTGAGCACATACGCGAACAGCACGTAAAGTAATGTGCAGATGCCCAGCGAGCCGATGATACCGATCGGCATATCGCGCTGCGGCTTCCGGGCCTCCTGTGCGGCGGTCGAGACGGCGTCGAATCCTATATATGCGAAGAAGACGATACCCGCCGCCCGCATGACGCCGCTGAAACCGAAGTGCCCGAACTCTCCCGTATTGGCAGGCATGAACGGAGTGTGGTTCTCGGGCTTGATATAGGCCCAGCCGAAGAAGATCACCAGGATTACGATGGTCACCTTCAGAGCCACGATCACAGCATTGAATTTGGCCGATTCCGATATGCCGATGATGAGCACCATTGAGGTCAGACAGATTACAAAAATGGCGGGGAGGTTGATGATGCCTCCCTCAAACGGACCTGCCGTTATAGCTTTGGGCAGCGCCAGACCGAAGTGTGCCAGCAGCCTTATCAGGTAGCTCGACCAGCTTACCGACAGCGTGGCGGCTCCCACCGCGTATTCGAGCACGAGATCCCACCCGATAATCCACGCCAGAAGTTCGCCCATTGTCGAATAAGCGTACGTATAGGCGCTGCCCGCCACCGGAATCATGGTGGCGAACTCGCTGTAACACATACCCGCGAACGCGCACCCGATACCGCCGATGATGAACGAATAGACCACCGCCGGACCGGCATTCATATTCGCCGCGGTGGGTGTAATGGCGAAGAGTCCCGCCCCGATGACGGCCCCGATGCCCAGCAGGACCAGATCCAGAGGGCCCAGGGTCCTCTTCAGATGATGCGATCCACTCTCGGCCTCACGCATGATGCGCGAGAGTGGTTTGACGGCGAAAATGCTCATGCTGAATATCCTTCTTTCCGCCGCCAGAGGAAATATACGGGCACTCCCAGCAGCACCAGAATCAAGCCGCGCACGGTAAACGCGGGTTTGTTCCACAGCAGAAATACTTCGATGAGACTGGCCGTTACGAGGTACAGAGCGGGCAGGACCGGATACCCAAAAGCTCTGTACGGCCGCTCCAGATCCGGACGCGTACGGCGCAGCCGGAACAGCCCGCCGATGGTCAGGATGTAGAACAACAGAACTGCAAAGATAACATAGTCGAGCAAATCGTTGTATTGTCCGCTGAGTGTCAGCATCACAGCCCACACACACTGGATCATCAGCGCGAACACCGGCGCATGCGTTTGGCCGTCAAGCACTCCGGCCCTCCGGAAGAACAGATTATCCCGCGCCATTGTGTAATAGACGCGAGCTCCGGAAAGAGCGAGTCCGTTCACACAGCCGAAGGTCGAGACCATAATTGCCCCAGCCATGATCTTCGTCGCCATGGACCCGAACATGACTGAAACCACAGCCGTGGCCACTCGATCCTCAGGCGCGGTTTGAATCTGCGGCAGCGTCAGGACGGATAGATAAACAACGTTGCAGGCGATATAAAGAGATGAAACGACGCCAACGCCCAGGCCCAGCGATAACGGCAGATTGCGCTTTGGGTTTTTCACTTCGGCTGCCGTGAAAGTCACGTTGTTCCACGCGTCGGAAGAAAAAAGCGGACCCACCATCGCAGTCCCCACCAGCGCCACCGCGCCCCAGCCGAGACTCGCCCCGCCCCAGAAATTGCCGCCAAAATTTGCCGCGATGGCCTGCGCATTGCGCCCGAGCAGAAATCCTCCCACGGCCAACGCCAGCAGTGAGGCGACTTTGGCGAAGGTGAACACGTTCTGCACCAGGGCACCTGTGCGAATGCCCCGCGTATTGACCCAGCTCAGGATCACGATCACCGCAATGGCTAACAGCTGCTGCGTGGTGACGCCAATCGCGCCCGAACCCAAAAGATAGTTCTTCGCCGAAATGGAGGGGAAGAACACACCCGAATATTTCGCGAAAGCCACGGCCACAGCCGCGATAGTACCGGTCTGAATCACAACGAACAGAGTCCAGCCGTACAGAAATCCCCAGAGCCGGCCAAAAGCCTCGCGCAGATAGACGTACTGCCCGCCCGCATGGGGCATGGCCGCGGCCAGTTCCCCGTAGCTCAGGGCCGCAATCAGCGTGAGGATCGCTCCCAAAACCCAGCACACGAGAAGCAGCCCCGGCGAACCGACCTGCCGCGACACATCGGCGCTGACAATGAAGACGCCCGACCCGATCATCGAGCCCATTACGAGTGTTGTGGCGCCCGTGAGTCCCAGGCCTTTTACGAACCCGGTACCGCCTGGTTTTTTTATCTCAGTCGTCGCCATTCGGCCATTCTTTCGCGCAGCGCGCGTCTTGTACAGGGTACAGGAATGAGATCGGCGATCACCGCCACCGATGAAGCTCCCGCGTCCCAGCATGCCCCGGCATTGTCCCTGGTGATGCCTCCGATCGCCACCAGCGGTTTCGACGTAAACGCCCGCGCGGCGCGCAATCCGTCAATCCCGGCGGTTGGATCCGGTCGTGCCTTCGAAACAGTGGAAAAGACGGGACCGAAAGCAAAGTAGTCCACTGGTTCGCTCTGTGCCGCGCGCATCTGGCCATCGTTGTGGGTGGAAAACCCAAGCAGCGAATTGACCCCGATCACCCGCCGCGCGTCTTCCGGCATCAGATCGTCCTGCCCGATGTGCAGGCCCGAGCCGGTCAGCGCCGCAATGTCGGCGCGGTCGTTCACCACGAACATGGCCTGGCTCTGCGTACACAAATCTGCGATCTTCTGCGCGGCTGCGACGACGTCTTTGCTCCAGAATTCCTTATGCCGGAGCTGCAAGATCTGGGCGCCACCCTCAAGCAGCGCTTCGGCCGCTTCCACCAGACCAAGGCCATGTTTCAAGATCGATGCCGAGTCGAGAATCGGATAAACCGGTGGCAGCACCTTAAGGAAACTCGTAACCTTTGCGTGCCACTCCGGCGGCAATCACTTCCGTCGTGCAGCCATTCATAGCGAAAATCTGTCGCACCAGTTCGCAAACCCTGGTGCAGCCGCGCTCGTAAAACACCAGCACGCCCGGGCCCGCACCGCTGAGAGCGCAGCCCAAAAGACCTGGGGCGCGCAGCCGCAGAATCTCCGCCAGTCCCGGCACAAGCTGCGCCCGGTAGGGCTGGTGCAGGCGGTCGTCGAGCGCCGCCGGAAACACGGACGCATCGCCGGTTGCCAGAGCGGCAATCAGCAGGGCAGCCCGCTGGATATTGAAAATGACATCCGCCTTCGAGTAGCAATCGGGAAGAACGGCGCGGGATTCTTTGGTCGGCAGCGCGTAATTCGGAATCACCACGGCCAGTTCGAAGTTATGTGGCATCTCGATTCGCACCGCGCGGGTAAGACCGCCAGGTTCCACCGCGCTCGCGACAATCGAGCCCAGCACGCAGGCCGCAACATTGTCGGGATGGCCTTCGAGACGCGCCGCCTCATCCAGAATCCTGGCCGGCTTCCAGCCCAGATCGAGCAGGCGCTCCGCAATGACCACACCCGCCGTAAGCGCCGCCGCACTCGACCCCAGCCCCTTGCCGATCGGAATGTCATTGATGATTTCGAGAGCGATGGGGGGAAGCGTTCGGTGCGCCCGCGCCGCCACCGCCAGGGCCGTCTGCCAGATCAGATTGCCCTCAGTCGGAGGGATCAGCGCGGCGTCCCGGCCACGCACGCGAATGGAAAGCTGCGCGCTCAGGCTGAATCGGCATTCGAGATAGACCTGAAGCGCGATTCCCAGAGCGTCGAAGCCCGGGCCGAGGTTGGCGCTCGAACCGGGAACACGCAGAATGCTGAGCGGGGAAGGCAAGCGTTAATTGTACGGGATCGCCTGTGCCTAAATAGAGGCTCGCCGGGCCGGGAGCCGTCTGAAATTACTGAGAACTGCTCTCCGCCGCTTTCGAACTTTGTGAGGCGCTCGGCGACGTCGTCAACTTTGAGGTCGAGGGCGCGAATGGCAGCACTGTGAGAGCTTTGCCTGCGGGTGTGACCATTCAGATTTCCCTTTTCAGCATTATCGAACTTCTCAACGATTGGCCTCAATTGCCTGGGAGACTTCTTCCCACTCCGCCATGAGGGTTTTCATATCCTGCCGCCGCGATTCCAGAATCTCAGCAATCTCGATACTTTGTATTGCCGTCTGAAAGTTCGACAGCGATTGTTCGAAATCGGCAATTTCGACTTCAAGCCTGGTAATCTCATCCTCAATCGCGCGCTGCCGGTCTTTGATCTGCCGCAGCTTGATCGGATTCAGACGGCGCTGTTTGTCCGATTTATCCGCCGCTGAGGCGGACGCAGCCGCGGGTGCGGTCGATTTCGCCTGCGGCCTTTTCTCCTGAGCCGGCTGAGCCCTGGAGGCCTCGGCAACAGGCTGCTTGCGCTGAAGATAATCCTCGTAATTGCCCGAAAAGACGGTAACCGCGCCATCGGCGACTTCAAAAACCCGGTTCGCCAGTTTATCGATGAAATACCGATCGTGCGAAACAAAAACTACCGTGCCGGTGAACTCCGCCAGCGCGGTCAGCAGCACATCCTTCGCCCGCATATCCAGGTGGTTAGTCGGTTCGTCGAGCAACAGAAAATTATTTGGCATCATCAGCATGCGCGCGAGCGCGTAGCGATTCCGCTCGCCGCCCGACAGCACCCCGATGCGCTTAAAAACATCGTCTTCGGAAAACAGAAAACATCCGAGAATCGTGCGCAATTCCGTGTTGCTCGCGCGGGGGGCAACCGAGCCGAGATCATTCAGGATTGAGGCCTCGGGATCCAGAACCTTATACTGATCCTGCGCGAAGTAGTCGGCTTCCACGTTGTGCCCCATCGTGAACTCGCCTGCGGAAACAGGCTCCTCGCCTGAAAGAATTTTGATCAGCGTCGACTTACCGGCCCCATTGACGCCCACCAGAGCAATACGGTCGGTCCGCTCAATATTGAAGGACGCGCCTGAGAACACATTCTTATCCCCGTAACTCTTCGCAACATTCCGAAACTCCGCGACGATCCGCCCGCTCGGCTTTGGCTGCGGGAAGCGGAAATGAATGGTTCTTTCATCCGGCGGAATCTCGATCCGCTCGATCTTTTCGAGTTCCTTGATCCGGCTCTGGACCTGCTTCGCCTTCGTCGCCTGCGCCCGGAAGCGATTGATGAAGGCCTCCAGTTGCTCGATCCTTTCGCGCTGATTTCGATAGGCTGCCTCGAGCTGCAATCGGCGGTCGTTCTTCTGCGATTCGTATTTCGAATAGCCGCCGGTATAAAAATAGACCTTTTTATTCCAGATCTCGGCGATGCGGCTGACCGTGACATCGAGAAAATAACGGTCATGCGAAATCAGCACAAAGGCGCCGGGATAAGCCTCAAGATAGGACTCCAGCCAGTTGCGCGCTTCGAGATCGAGATGGTTCGTCGGTTCGTCGAGCAGCAGCAGGCTGGGCTGTTCCAGCAGCAGCTTGGCAAGCGCGATGCGCATCTGCCACCCGCCCGAAAACTCCTCCACACGCCGCTGCCAGTCTTCGCGCCCAAAGCCCAGCCCCGACAACACCATACCCACGCGCGACTCGATATTGTAGCCATCGCGCGTAGTAAATTCGGCCTGCACGTGGTGATACCGTTCGGCAATCTGCTGGTATTCATAGCTCGCGTGATCGAGCTCGCCCATGCTTTGTTCGAGCGTCTTCTGTTCGGCCTCAAGCGCGCGAATCTCATCGAAGACGGAAAGGCATTCGGCGAAAACAGTACGCCCTGTGAGAGTGATGCCATCCTGCGGCAGATAGCCCGCGCGGATCCCTTTCATCATGCTGAGCGAGCCG
>JBDUBZ010000411.1:0-3124 GCA_040003745.1 Terriglobia bacterium | reverse complement strand
TCGAGCGAGGCGCGGGCTACGGCAAATGCCTCGATCAGCCGCGGAATGTTCTTCTGAGGCCGGATGGAACCGGCATACAGCAGAAAGGGATATCGAATTTGATAGCGCTCGAGGATTCGATGTCGCTCGCGAGCGGCCGCTTCCGGTCCGCCGGTTCTGGCGTCGGGCGGCAGGCGGCGTTCCATGAACTGCGGGTCTGGCGCGTTATAGATGAGTCGAATACGATCCGCGGTGGAGGGCACCAGGTTGATAACGTCCCGCTGGGTCGCGCCAGAGACCGTGATGATTCTGCCGGCCCGCTCGAGGCCCCGCTTCAGACGGAAGGTTCGGGCGGCATGGAGGAGCCCGTGGGCATCGTCGAAAAAAAGACTGCTTAAATCGTGAATCGTGACAAGGTACGGCTTCGGCATCAGCAGGGGCACGCGGTGAAAAGGGATGTGCGTGACGTCGGCGCCCAGGCGATGCACCAAACGCGGAAGATCGAACTGATCGAGCCGTGAGGAATCCCGGCGGTTGTAGAGGACTGTCCGGAAGTTCGCCGGGAGACCGGAAAACTGCCCCTGATCTTCCGCGCAACAAATCAGATCGTAGGCGTGGTCCACACCCACCCCGGCGAGCGCCTGCAGCAGGTTCCGGATATAAGTACCGACACCGAAGTCCCGAATACGCCGGACATCGATTGCGATCTTCACAGAATTCAGGCGCGCACGGCTTCGGCGTGCGATGGTTCGGAGGCGGAACTGCGCTTCCATTGATACAGGGGAAACCGATCGGTCAAAGCCGCGACCCGCGCCCGTACGGCCTCGATCGCTTTTTCCGAGGAAATGTCGTTCAAAACTTCGGCGATACAAGCGGCCACCTCGCGCATCTCCGTTTCCCCGAAACCCCTGGTGGTAACGGCGGGGCTGCCGAGCCGAATGCCGCTGGGATTCAGGGGAGGATTCACATCAAACGGAATCGCGTTCTTGTTGACCGTAATCCGGGCGCGGTCGAGCGCCTTCTCCGCCTCTTTACCTTTCACCCCTTTTGAGAACACATCGACCAGCAGCAGATGGGTGTCCGTACCGCCGGAGACGACACGGAAGCCCTCTTCCTGCATTCCCGCCGCCAGCGCGCGCGCATTCGCAATCACCTGGCGCTGGTAATCGACAAACTGCGGCTGCAGCGCCTCGAGGAAGCACACCGCCTTCCCGGCGATCACATGGACCAGCGGTCCGCCCTGGATGCCGGGGAAAACGTTTTGATCAATCGCGGGGCCGAATTTCTCTTTCGCGAGAATCATTCCGGACCGCGGCCCACGCAGGGTCTTGTGGGTCGTGGTGGTTACGATATCGGCGTATTCGCACGGATTCGGGTGCAATCCGGCCGCAACCAGACCGGAGAAGTGGGCCATATCGACCACCAGAAAAGCGCCGACGGAATCTGCGATCTCACGAAATTTTTTGAAATCCCACGTGCGCGGGTAGGCGCTCCCGCCCGCGATGATCATCTTCGGCTTGTGCTCCTCGGCAAGCCTTGCCACGTTCTCAAAGTCGATCCGCTCATCTTCACGGCCGACCTGATAACCCACCACGTGATAAGTCTTGCCCGAGAAGTTCAGCTTGTGGCCGTGGGTCAGGTGGCCCCCATGGGCGAGATCGAGGCCCATGATGGTGTCGCCCGGCCGAATGATAGCGGCGTAAGCTGCCTGGTTGGCCTGAGAGCCGGAGTGCGGCTGCACATTCACATATTCGGCGCCGAACAACTTGCGGGCACGGGCACGGGCGATGTTTTCCACTTCATCGGTAACCTCGCAGCCGCCGTAGTAGCGTTTGCCGGGATAACCTTCCGCATACTTGTTCGTGAAAACGCTGCCCGTGGCTTCGAGAACCGCCTCCGAGGTAAAGTTCTCGCTCGCGATCAGTTCCAGTTGGCTGTGCTGGCGTTCGGCCTCCCGCAAAATCAAACCATAAATATCGGGATCGACTTCGGCGAGAGGGCGGGCCATGGAGTTATTCATAAAAGGAAGGGACGTTCAATTTTATCATTCGAACCCGGCTTTTCAGGATCGGAACTTTTGGCTGCGGGAAACGCAATACCATCGTGAAGCGTCCCGGAAGGCCAATGAACTTTCTCCGTTTGGCAGGAGCCTTGTCGCTGATTTTTGCCTCGGCAGCGCCATCTTTTGCACAGGGTCCTTCCTGGGATAGCAGCGGCAATGGCCTCATTCATGGAAGCTACTACTTTCGCGAAGTGATTTATCTTGTCGGCAACAGTGCGGGAGATCTCAGCCGTGCGCTGGCGCTGTACGGGAACATCACTTTCGACGGCAATGGGAGCTATACGATCGCCGGCGCGCAGGTCTTCGATTCCAATGTTGGGCAGGCCCAGAGTTTCTCAGCTGCGGGGACATATGTCGTCGCCGCCAGCGGCTATGGCTTCTTCAGCAATCCGCTTTCGTCTGCCAGCAGCGTCCTCACTATTCAGGGACTAGTTTCGAACGGGATCATCATCGGCAGCGATACCGAGGACGGATTCAACGATTTTTTCGTGGCCGCTCCTGTGGCCTCGCCCGTCCCCACAATATCGTCGTTTCAGGGATCTTATTCCGTCGCGGCCTATCTTCCGCAGACGGGCCAGGGCCGTTCCGTTTTGAATGCGGACGCGTCGTTTCAGCTGAATCCCGATGGCGCGGGGAATCTTGGCACTGTCAACATCAACGGCTATTTCGCGGGCGGCGGCTCCACAGTCTATACACAATCGACCGCGGCCGTGAAGTACTTTTTCAGCAACGGCGCCGGCGTTATCACCTTCCCGACGTCCAGCACTGCGAATTTCTATTCCGCTCAGCAGGAGTACGTTTACATGTCGCCCGACGGCAATTTCATTTTTGGCGGGTCTCCGCTGAGTTTTGATTTCTTCGTCGGCGTGCGATCTCCCGCGGCGGGCGCCACACAACCCTTCGGCGGCCTCTATTATGAGGCCGGGATTGATGACGATGCTTCCCAGTATGCTTCGGGCGGCTCCACAGAGCTTGACACTTTCTATGGCTCATTCGGCGCCAATGGCGGAAACATCGTGGGGCATGAGCGGCTGCAGGATGTGTTCAACGGCGCCGTGGAAGGCTTTACGTACGCCGCAACCT
>JBDUBZ010000115.1:0-10522 GCA_040003745.1 Terriglobia bacterium | reverse complement strand
TGGTAGAGTGCGACCTTGCCAAGGTCGATGTCGCGGGTTCGAATCCCGTCTCCCGCTCCAACATCTCAATTAGCAGTGGTGCCCTTGACGCAAGCCGATTCCGCGAGTCAAATTATTCAGGCTGCCGCTGCTGAGTTCCCTGGCTCACTCGCCGTCCTCACCAGCTTTCAGCGCGAAGGCATCGTCATCATCGATCTCGTCATGAAGGCGGCTCCGGGCACGCCCGTGCTCACTATCGATACAGGGCGGCTGCCGGGTGCGACGAATGTAATAATCGCGCAGGTCGAATCCCGCTACGGCATTACTGTTGAGCGGATTCTCCCCGATCCGGTCGAAGTCGCTGCCATGGTGGAATCCCGGGGTTTCAATCTCTTCCGCGACAGCGTCGCTCAGCGCATGCTTTGCTGCAACGTTCGCAAGGTCCGGCCCCTCGCCCGCCGCATGGCCGGGGTATCGGCTTATTTCACCGGCCTGCGCCGCGAACAGAGTGAATCCCGCGCCGATGTCGAGGTCTTCAATCACTCGGGAACCACCGTCAAAATCAGCCCGCTCGCCGACTGGACCACGGCGGATGTCGCTCAATACACACTGGAGCACGATCTGCCCGAACACCCCCTCTATGCCGCCGGTTACACCAGCATTGGATGTGACCCGTGCACCCGCGCCGTCACCCCCGGCGAAGAGGAAAGAGCCGGCCGCTGGTGGTGGGAGACCGATGCCGACAAAGAATGCGGTCTTCACTTCTCGGCCGATGGCCGCGCCGAGCGTACCGTAGACGTACTGCTGCGCGAACTGCTTGAAAAGGTCCATACCGCTTGAGCAACGCCCGCATGATCCATAAAGGTTTTACACTCTGGCTGACCGGCATGTCCGGCGCCGGCAAGAGCACCATTTCCGATCGGCTCATGGCACGGTTCCGCGCCGCGAACGCCAAAGTCGAGTTGCTCGATGGCGATGTTGTGCGGACCAACCTTTCCCAGGGCTTGGGATTCAGCCGTGAAGACCGCGATACCAACATCCGGCGTATCGGCTTCGTGAGCGAACTGCTCTCCCGCAATGGCATCATCGTGGTTGTTGCCGCGATCTCGCCCTACCGCGACACGCGGGAAGAGGTGAAGAAGCGCATCGCCAACTTCGTCGAAGTGCTTGTCGATTGCCCCCTCGAAGTTCTCGCGGTCCGCGACGTCAAGGGCCTCTATAAGAAAGCGCTGGCCGGCGAAGTCCCAAATTTCACAGGCATTTCCGATCCCTACGAACCACCTCTCCACCCCGACATCGTCATCCGCTCCGACCAGGAGCCGGTAGAAGAAAGCGTCGCGAAGATCTGGGCCGAGCTCGGGCGGAGGGGTCTCATCGGCCCGCAATGATAGACCTTCACAGTCATACCGACCAGTCGGACGGGACGTTTACTCCCGAAGAATTAATCGCCGAGGCGACGCGCATTGGTCTCGAGGCGCTTGCCATTACGGATCACGATACCTTTGCCGGCCACGACATCGCAAAACCGCTTGCCGAACAGGTCGGGCTTGAGCTGATTTGCGGAATCGAATTATCCACGCGCCTCGGTGGTGCGTCAGTCCACCTGCTCGCCTATTTCCCGGTCAATCCACCTACTGAAGAGTTCCGCGCCTGGCTCAGCTTTCTGCTCGAAAGCCGGCGTGATCGCAATCGCAGGCTGGTCGAAAAACTGCAATCGCTCGGCGTCAAAATCACGCTCGAAGATGTGGAGCGCAAGGGCAAGACGCTCACTGGCCGCCCCCATTTTGCACGCTTTTTAGTCGATAAAGGCTATGCGAAGGATATCCAGCACGCCTTCGATGAGTACCTCGACGAATCCGCCCGCGGCTATGTGCAGCGGCATGAAATCCCCATCGAAGAGGCCATTGACAGGGTCATCGAGGCAGGTGGGATTGCCTCTCTGGCGCACCCTGTCCGGGTGGCTAAGAACGATTGGGAGAAGCTCACGGTCGCCGTCGCGTCCATGAAGGCGCTTGGCATGGGAGCGATCGAGGTTTACCACAGCGATCACACGCCTGAAAACGTGGCTTTCTATAAGTCACTGGCCGCGAAGTTCGATCTGGCGATGACCGGCGGGTCCGATTTCCATGGCGCTAACAAGCCGCTGATCTCGCTCGGCACGGGGCTGCGCAATAACCTCGCTGTCCCCGCCGGGTTGCTCGGCAGCCTGCGCAGCGCTCTCGCTAATCGGTAGAACTGGTGGGCACGAGCAGATTCGAACTGCTGACCTGCCGCTTAGGAGGCGACCGCTCTATCCAACTGAGCTACGTGCCCGAAGTCTTACCTATTGTAGCCAGCCCTTTGGCTCCAATGTCCAACCGGTACTGCATCCCTTCGAAGTGAATGTGCGCCACGGCGGCGTAGGCCCGCTCGATGCTGTCTTTGAGATCCGTGCCACGCGCGGTAACGCCCAGAACCCGGCCGCCTGAAGCGATCAGTGCCCCGTTCACGCACTGAGTGCCCGCCTGAAAGACAACCGCGCCGTTATCCACGTCTTCAATCCCCGTGATGGTCTGCCCGGCTTCCACCGCTCCCGGATAGCCTTTGGCCGCGAGCACCACGCAGGTGGCCGGCTCCGGTGTCCAGTCGAGATCCCTCCGAGGCAGTGCGCCCCTCGCCGCCGCCATCAACACCTCGCCCCAGTCGCTTTCGAGACGCATCATGAGCGGTTGTGTCTCCGGGTCGCCCATACGAACGTTGAACTCGAGAACGCTCGGGCCATCCGCCGTCATCATCAGGCCTGCGTAGAGGAAGCCTGTAAACGAAGTCGCTTCGACCACCGGCTGGATGATCGTGTCGAGAATCGTAGAGCGCTGAGCCTCGCTGAGAATGCGCGAATCCGAATAGGCGCCCATCCCGCCGGTATTCGGGCCAAGATCATTGTCGAAGATGCGCTTATGATCCTGCGAAGGTTCGAGGGCCACGGCGCGCTTCCCATCGCAGAGCGCAATGAAGCTGACTTCCCGGCCTTCGAGAAACTCCTCCATAACCAGTGGATAGGCGAGTTGGGTGAGTCCGATCTCAGCTTCTTCTGCATTCTGCGCAATGACCACGCCCTTGCCGGCTGCAAGGCCATCCGTCTTGAGCACGACTGGATAGCGGAACTGGCGCAGCGCGCTGCGGGCGCCTTCAGGATTCTCTACGACTTCGAACCGCGCTGTCGCCACACCCAACTTCTTCATGAACCGCTTCGAATGGACCTTACTGCCTTCGAGAGCCGCATTTTCGGCGGTAGGTCCGACTATGTTCAAACCGCGTTGCCGAAATCGGTCGACAATCCCGGCCACGAGTGGAGCCTCCGGACCGACGACGGTCAGATCCGCCTTAAGGCGTTCGGATAGGTTGACATAATCATTTTCAATTTCGAGATGCGCCACCCCAGCGATGCCTGGATTCCCCGGAACGGCATACACCTTTGTCACGGAGGCCGACCTGCGCAACTTCCAGGCCAGAGCATGCTCGCGCCCGCCCGAGCCAATCAGCAGTATTTTCACCGCTTATAATGTTAGCAATGGAGCAGGCGCTTGACGTGGTAGTGGTGGGCGGCGGTCATGCCGGCTGCGAGGCAGCGCGCGCCTGTGCCCGCATGGGTCTGCGCACCGCCATGATCACCATGAATGCGGACCTGATCGCGCAGATGTCCTGCAATCCCGCGATCGGTGGCATTGCCAAAGGTCATCTGGTTCGTGAGATTGACGCTCTGGGTGGGGTCATGGGCGAGGTTACCGATGCCGTCGGCATCCAGTTTCGCCTTCTCAACACCAGCCGGGGCCCTGCCGTGTGGTCCCCGCGGGCGCAATGCGACAAAAAGCAGTACCGTATTCGCATGAAGGAAGTGCTTGAGCGCGAGCCAAATCTGCGCATCAAGCAGGCCGAAGTGGCGGCGTTGATCATCGAGGCTGGCCGTGTGGAAGGGGTCCGATTAGTGGATGGTCGCGACCTTCGCTGCCGGGCTGTCATCATTACGACCGGAACTTTTCTCAGCGGTCTCGCCCACATCGGCGAACAACGCTTCTCGTGCGGCCGCAACGGCGAGCCTTCTTCGGAGATTCTCGCCGATCAGATCCGCAGCCTCAATCTTGGGTGGACGCGCCTGAAGACTGGGACGCCGCCCCGACTGGATGCCCGTACCATCGACTGGTCGAAGTTTGAGCCCCAGCCCGGCGACGAGGATCCCGTTCCCTTCTCGTTCCTGACTGCGAAAATCGACCGCCCGCAAATCAATTGCTTCCTCGCGCGCACCACGGCCGAAACCAAGCGGGTTATTGACGAAAGCATTGCCCGTTCCCCGCTCTACAGCGGTCAGATTGAGGGCGTGGGTCCGCGTTACTGCCCGTCTATAGAGGATAAGTTCGTAAAATTCCCCGATAAGGCTTCCCACCAGATCTTTCTTGAGCCCGAAGGCCTTGATACCAACGAAATATACGTGAACGGGATGTCCACCAGCATGCCCATTGACGTTCAGGCCAAAATGATCGCCTCCATCCCGGGGTTGGAAAATGCGGAGATGATCCGCCCCGGCTACGCCATCGAATACGACCACGTCGATGCCCGCCAATTGGATCATCGCCTTGAAGTCCGGAAACTGCCGGGCCTGTTTCTCGCCGGCCAGATTAACGGTACTTCTGGCTATGAGGAGGCGGCCGGGCAAGGACTTATGGCGGGCATTAACGCCGCCTGCTCTGTTTTGGACCGCCCGCCGGTCGTGATTCCGCGCTCTCAAGCCTATATTGGTCTCATGATTGACGATCTGATCACAAAGGGAACGGACGAGCCCTATCGAATGTTCACTTCGCGGGCTGAGCACCGCCTGCATCTCCGGATCGACAACGCGGATGAGCGGCTCACGCCGATTGGGATGGAAATCGGCTTGGCCACCTCTGAGCGCGGGGAGATCTTCGGTCGGAAACGGGCTCAAGTGTCCTCTTTGCTCCATGCGTTCCGGCACAGCCCCAGGGGCGCCCTTCTGCGTCGGCCTGAGACAAAGATCGATGAATTCACCCAATGGGCCACAGAATCCCTCGGAGCAGCTCCAGAACGCGGTGTTTTTATGACAGTCGAGACCGAAATTAAGTATGAGGGCTACTTAAACCAGCAGAAGCGGCAAATCGACCGTTTGTTGGGTTCCGACGTTCGAGCCATTCCAAATGGGTTTGGTTTTTCAGCAATTCCTGGTATCTCTCGCGAGGTCAGCGAGCGATTGACTCGTGTTCAGCCCTCCACCCTGGGCCAGGCCGCTCGAATCCCCGGGGTCACCGCTGCCGCAGTCGCGATTCTCGACATTTACCTGAGCCTGAATGTTTCACGTGAAACACTGGCCAAAGAATCCTGAGAATGTTTCACGTGAAACAGTACATGATAGAGTGTCCGCAGTAAGTCTCCGCTTCATCTTCTGTTAACACCCTGGATCTCTTACTAATAACCAAAACTTCTTACTAATGCCAAAAGTCATCGCCATTACCAACCAGAAAGGCGGCGTTGGGAAGACAACTACAGCCATAAATCTTGGGGCCGCCCTGGCCGCAAACGATCTTAAGGTCCTCCTGATCGACGCCGACCCCCAGGGAAACAGCACCAGCGGTCTGGGCGTGGCCAAGCTTCCCGACTCCCTCACCACCTGGAACCTGCTCGTCGAAGACCATGAGATCGCCGCCGTCATCCAAACTACTCAGATGGAAGGCCTCGATCTCATCCCGGCTGACAAAAACCTGATCGGTGTAAATCTGGAGTTGGTTGCGGTCGAGGGCCGCGAAACCATCCTTCGCGAAGCACTTAAGTCGATTCGCGACAAATATGCCTACATCCTGATTGACTGCCCCCCCTCTCTCGATCTCCTGACTTTGAACGCTCTGATGGCGGCAGATTCCGTTCTGGTCCCCATTCAATGCGAATTCTTCGCCCTGGAGGGTGTTTCCGAGCTTATGGATACCATTGACCGCATTCGCGAGTCTTTCGGCCATCCCCTCGCCATTGAAGGTATCCTTCTGACCATGTTCGATGACCGGACCAACCTCGCCAAACAGGTTGCCGCCGATCTCCGAGAGTTTTTCGGCAAAGACGTCCTTAAAACAGTGATTCCACGCAATATCCGGCTTGCCGAGGCGCCCAGCCACGGCAAACCCATCCTGATGTACGATCCCGCTTCCCGCGGCTCCGAAGCTTATATCCAACTGGCGAAAGAAATCCTCACCCATGAGCAAAAACAATCGGCACAACGCGCTCGGTAAGGGGTTGCACTCCCTGCTTCCCAGCAGGCCGGCAACGAACCCCTCCGCTCCCCTTTCAGGCGAACCTCGCGAGGGCAACGTAGCGCTGGTTCCGCTCTCGCAAATCGAAGCCAATCCCAACCAGCCGCGCCGCGAATTCGAGCCTGTAGCTATGCTGGAGCTCACCCAGTCGATTGAGCGCGATGGAGTGATCCAGCCGATCATCGTCCGACGGACAGGGCACCAGCAGTATCAGATCATCGCCGGAGAGCGACGGTGGCGCGCGGCCAAAGCCGCCAATCTTAAAGAACTACCCGCAATTCTACGGACCGCCGACGATCAGAAGGTTCTCGAACTCGCCATCATCGAAAACATCCAGCGCGAAGATCTCAACCCCATCGATCTGGCAATCGCCTTCCATCGCATGACCGTCGAACTGGAACTCAGCCATGATGAAATCGGAGCCAGAACGGGCAAAGATCGTGCGACGGTTACGAACACCATTCGCCTCCTGCAACTCCCGAAGGAATTGCAAGATTTAGTGCAAGCGGGGAAGCTCAGCCCCGGCCACGCCCGCGCTCTGCTGAAACTGGCCGACGAGGCCACCCAGAGAGAAGTTGCCGACAAGTGCGTTCGCGAAGGCTGGTCGGTCCGCCAGATCGAAAGTTACACCAAAGACAGAAAATCGGGCGACAAGCCAAAGACTGAGAAGGAAGAGATTCTTCAGGATCCGAACGTTAAGGCCGCTGCCTCCAACATGGAGCAAAAGCTCGGCACCAAAGTGCGGATTGTCGAAAGGACGCCAAACAAAGGGCTTATAGAGATCGAGTACTACTCCACAGACGATTTGGATCGCATCTACACGCTCATCGTTGAGTCTGCTTAAGAAGCTCCACGATATCCGCCAGCTCTTTCCGGATGCCCGGCAACGGATTTTCCGCCTGAAATAGCTCCTCTTGCTTGACAGGTGTACTTTTTAATACGATTACGGAGGCTTCCTCCACGAGAGCCTTCCGGGCCCCTTCGATCGTGAACTTCCGCTCGTAGAGTAATTGCTTGATCCGCAGCAGCAGTTCGACGTCCTTACGCCGGAACATCCGCTGCCCGCTGCTCGACTTCTTCGGGGACAAAGCCTTGAACTCGGACTCCCAATAGCGGAGCACATACGCCTCTACCCCGACCAGTTGGCTCACCTCCCCAATTCGGAAGAACAGCTTATCCGGAATCGCAGGATCCATCTCGTCCATCACTCGTCATTGTATGCAGCAACGATATAATTGTCGCGACACCCCGTGGGAACCAACTATCGAGCGCCGGCGGCGCGTCGTGCCGCGTCGCTCCCGCAACGCCATCATCCCGTCCCTGGCTCCCCCCTATCATGAGCATCGCCAGGGTCATCGCCTCTCACGACGATTCCGTCGATCTCCAGGAGGTCTCCACCTTCGAGCGCGCGGGCGTCAACCTGCCGGAATCGGCTTTCACGGAGACCTTCCCGGTCAATACGGAATGACTGCGGACGCTATAGAACGAGGCATTCAGGAACTCGGGCCCTGGTTCTACGCCTTCGATTTCGGGAACGGCCTCGGCACCACGCCGCTGATTCCGCCGCAGGTGGCAGGCATCCACGACACACGCCTGCGCATGGTCGAAGCGGCCGTAACGGCCCACTTCAAAGGCCGGGCCCAGGGCTGCATCAACGCGACCTGTCTCGATATCGGCTGCCACGAAGGCTTCTACTCGATCGCCATGGCGCGTCACGGAATGCGTGTCCGGGGGGTCGATGCCCGGGAAGAGAATCTGCGCCGTGCCCGCTTCGCTGCGAGCGCGATGGGCTTCGCGGAAATCGAGTATCGCCAGGGCCGCGTCGAAACTCTGGCTATCGACGCCGGTCGCACCTGGGATCTGGTGCTGTTTCTCGGCGTGCTCTATCACGTGGAAGACCCCATGCTCTGCCTGCGGCAGGTCGCGGCAGTCACCGCTGACATGTGCGTGATCGAAACCCAGGTCGTGGATGAGGTCGAAGGGTTCACCGAATGGGGCTCCCGCGAATGGACCCGGCCCTATCACGGCATCCTCGCCCTTGTAGATGAGACCGGCGAGTTCAAAGCGGGAAATCGGGAAACAGGCGTCACGCCCATGGCGACATGCCCCTCGCCCAAAGCACTGCTGTTCATGCTCCGCCAGGCGGGCTTCGCACGAGCCGAGATTCTGACGCCGCCGGCCGACGCTTACGAACAGCATGCCCGCGGCAAACGCGTGGTCTGCGCGGCATGGAAGTCATGACCACCACCGCTGAAGCCTTTCTCGAACAGGCGCGGGAATTCCAACTGCGCTCCGGACTGCCCGACGCCGATCGCTACTACTGGTATCACACCATCGACCTGGGCAACGGCCTCATCACTCCCGGTATGTACGATTACCGGGAGACGATCTCCTCGTTCGACTTCCCAGCGGACATGCGCGGCATGACGGTGCTCGACGTCGGCTCCGCCACCGGCTTCTTCGCTTTTGAATTCGAACGCCGCGGAGCACGCGTGATCTCGGTCGAACTGCCCTCTCTGCGCGATCTCGATCGTTTCCCCGGTCAGGACGTCGACCATTCCCTGCGCAAAATCGAGGGCATGATCTTCCCCGATACGCTCGACCCCACGAAGTTCGTGCGCCATGGGCACTCCGAGCGCGACCTCTATTGGTACCTGCTCGAAGGGCCGTTTCGCTTCTGCCGCGACCGCCTGCAATCGCGCATCGAGCGCTGCTACTCGACCATCTACGACCTCACGCTCGAGCGTACGGGCGTTCGCGAAGGCTTCGACCTGGTGTTCGTGGGTGACGTCCTCATCCACACGCTCTACCCCCTGAAGGCATTGGCCGCACTGGCGCCATTATGCCGCGGGACTCTGGTCTTCGCCGGGGTGCTGCCCGAAGGCCCGCAGGAACCGCCCGCCATGGTTTACATCGGTGGCTCGGGAGCGCAGGATGACGAGGTCGCCTGGTGGCACCCCAATCTCAGCTGTCTCTCGCAGATGCTCCTGAAGCTTGGCTTCGCGGAAGTGGAGCAGGTGGGTTTTCACAGCGGTCTGTTACGGCCGGGCGGCTATCGCTTTGAACGCGTGGTGCTGCGCGCGCGCAAATCGCTGCCGTGACCGCGCTCGCAGTCCGCAACCTTTCGAAAAACTACCCGCTGAGCGGCTCGCAATGGGCGCGCTTCCGGCATGTCTTTGCGCCGGGTGCGGTGCGCTACAAGCACGGCACCTGGGCGCTGCGCGACGTCAGCTTCACGGTCGAAAAGGGCGAGGCATTTGGCATTGTGGGAGCCAACGGCTCAGGCAAGAGCACGCTGCTGCAAATCATCGCGGGCATTCTGCAGCCCACCAGCGGAGAGGTCGAAGTGAATGGCCGTCTCTCGGCGCTGCTGGAACTCGGCTCGGGGTTCGCGCCGGAGTTCACGGGCCGCCAGAACGTCTACCTCAATGCGTCGATCCTCGGCTTCACACAGAGCCAGGTGGATGCCCGCTTCGAGACCATCGAGCGCTTCGCCTCTATCGGAGACTTCATCGACCAGCCTATCCGGACCTATTCGACCGGCATGGTTCTGCGCCTGGCGTTTGCCGTAGTGGCTCATGTCGACCCGGAAATTCTGGTTGTGGATGAAGCCCTGGCGGTGGGTGATATCGCGTTTCGTCAGCGCTGCATGCGCCGCATACACGACCTGCGCGCCGGCGGAACCACCATCCTTTACGTCTCGCATGACACGGGCGATGTAAAGGCGCTTTGCGATCGCTGTCTCTGGCTCGAGAACGGCATCGTCCGTTCGCTCGGTGATGCCGATACGGTTGTGGGCCAGTATCTCAGCGAGATGATGCAGCGCGGCCAGGTGCGCGATGCCGAGACGCCCATCGAACGCCAACCCGCGTCGCCCGAATTGATCACTACCATCAGTGGCACGCATCGCTACGGCAACCGGCACGCAATCATCTCAGGGGCCGAACTGCTGGGCCCATGGACTGCGAAATCGGCGGTGATTCTGCGTGTGAGCTTCCGCGTGTGCCAACCGCTGCCACAGCCGATCGTCGGTTTTCTCGTTCGCAATGACAAGGGCGAGACCATCTTCGGCTCAAACACCGGCCGCGAAAACTATCCTCTTCCGGACATGGCTCCGGGCGACGTACACACCATCGATTTCCACTGGAACATGCCCGCGCTGACCGGTCGCCGGTACTTCATCTCCGTGGCCGTCGGCGAAGGGACTATCGAGCAGTTCACGGTCTGCGATTACGTGGAAGACGCCATCGCCGTCG
>JBDUBZ010000410.1:0-3127 GCA_040003745.1 Terriglobia bacterium | reverse complement strand
GCCGTGCGGTTGACGGTCGGCAACAGCAGTGGCGGCCTGAACCCGGTGTGGTACCTGAAGGACGGCGCTCCGGCGTGGCCGCCTCCACCCACTCTCGATCCCGCCGTCGGCATCGGCACCAATCCCCCTTATTACGGCGGGGACCAGGCGAACAGGCCCGATAGTGAGTTGAACTACTCCTTCAATATCCAACGGCAGATTACAGCCAGTTCGGTGTTCGAGATCGATTATCTCGCGACGCTCGCCAGCGACATCACTTCAAATTTCCTTGCCATCAATCAGGTGCCATACCGTTCACTGCCGCCTTCTCTGAGTCCGTTCACCGCGGCTGGCCGGACGGCGCTGGGTTCGCAGGTGGGCTCTGCCGCCGCGATTGCCGCCGGGTTTACCGCGCCACCGTGGACCTGCGGTGCGGGCTCGTCGAGCTCATGCGTCCCGTTCAACACGCTTTTTGGCACGTCGGCAAGCGTGGCTCAGGCACTGAGGCCGTTTCCGCAATACACCACGATCAATACTCTCGACGGAGGCGGAGACCGGATCGGCCACTCCACTTACCACTCTATGCTGCTCAAGTTCGACAAGCGATTGAGTTCGGGGTTGACGGTGCAGGCTTCCTATAAGTTCTCGAAGCTGCTGACCGATAGTGACTCGACAAACGCGGCCGCGGGCGACATGTACAATTTACGGCTGCTCAAATCTATCGCGGCTTTCGATCAGACACATCAGGTGAAGCTCGCGTGGGTCTACGAGTTACCCTTCGGACGGCGAAAGCAGTTTCTAAGCCAGGGCGGCCTGGTTGCCGCGATCGTGGGCGGTTGGCGCGTCTCCGCAATCCAGACCTACGCAAGCGGATTGCCGTCGAACCTTTCCTCAACCGTCAGCTTCCCTATCGGCGACTTCTCTAACCGTCCCACGATCACCACTTACGATGGATGGCGCGGGCCCGTCTCCGGCGACAAGTTTGATCCTTTTAAGGACAGTTGGCTCCAGCCGCAGTCCTTCTTCCCAACGCAGCCGATAAGCGCGTTTGGCAATTCCACCCGGTTCAACCCGAAGTTCCGTAACGCGCCCACCATATCGGAGTCTCCATCCGTATCCCGCATCTTCAGCATGAAGGAACGGCTGCGCCTGGAACTTCGGGTTGAGGCGTTTAACGTGCTGAATCGCGTCTACTTCGCCCCGCTCGGCGGCGCTACAACCCTCGGAAACGCGAACTGGGGCCTTTGGCGGGCACAGGCGAACGGAGCCCGCACCATGCAGTTGGTGGGGACATTAACGTGGTAGTGTCTGCCCCGGTTGTGCCGTGGGATTCTACGGCGCGTAGCGGGGCCTGTTGGCCGGAAGTATTCAAAGGCCGCTTCAGGGCTGTTGAGGCTTCACCGGCACTTGCTGCTGCTGCGGTCGCGGTCCACGTCCTGCCGGCGCTGCCGGTTTAGCGCTGGCCAGTGTGGTGAACGCCTTCACCACGCTGGCTTTCCACTCCGCATCCGGCTTAGTCAGCAGATAGCGGTGTTTGCCGGATGCCGAGGGCGTGAATGTCGTTCGGCCATCGTCAAGCACGTCGATGCGGCCAGGCTCAGACACGCTCAGCAATTCGTTTTTGGGATCCGTTGCGTAGAGGGCTGCGAGTACCGCCTGCGACGGCGCGTCGTACGGCATCGGCTTCCAGGCTTTGTAGGCTTCCACGACCGGATGTGCAGGCGCCCACGCGAAATCGTTTGCAATGCTTGCGCCAGGATAAGGTAACGCCGCGCCAGCTTCTCGCGGCACCACGACGATGGATCCAGGCCAGTCCGCAAACAGCCGACGGGCGGCAGGGACATCTGCTTTAATCCGGGGATCGGCTGTGCTTCCGCTGAAATCGCCCGCTGCCAGAACCAGCGTCCGAACTTTCATCGCGATCAGATCGCGGTTTCCGGCAAGCGCAAGGGCTCGTACGAGGTTTGAAGCTGGGCCGGCCGCCACCATAAGCGCTTCCCCGTCCTTCTGGCCCGTGAGCGCGTTGCGGATCACGACCGCGACCTCTCCTGTGTCGGTGAGATCCTGGACGTTGACTCCGAATGCAGGTATACCTTCGGCAGTCTTTACTTCGAGAGCCTTCGTCAGCATGCCACCGCCAGAGCTCTGCCGGTCGCGCGAGCCCGCCTCGGCATAGCCTATAGGAAAGTGGTAATGCACCGGAGTGGTATTCAGCTTCCCCCCCGTGACATAGAATCGCGCAACCACATCGCAGTACGCCGCGGCGGTCAGGTCCGGATTCGTTACCGTGACGCCCACCACCTTGATCTTTGACGGCGCGCCATAGAGAACGGCGAGTGCCAGGGCGGCATCCGCATTCACGCCCATATCGCTATCGAAAAGCACACCCGGCACTGCGGCCGGCCTTTGAAAAAGCATGGCAGATCCTAAACAGCTTCGTGTTCAAGGCCCGGTAAGCGGCCGGTGGAATCGCCGAACGACTCTACTTCCACTCCCATCCGGTCCATGAGGCTGAGGTGGAGATTGCAGAAAGGAGTCTCCTGGCGAAAAATGGCGCGCTTGCCAGGTTTGAGTGTGCCGCCACCGCCGCCGACGAGCAACGTAGGTACGTCCTCATGAATGTGACTGTTTCCGTCGTTCAAACTGGCTCCGTACACGATCATGAGATTGTCCATCAGGCGTCCTTCCCCTTCCTGAATAGCGGAGAGCCGACCCATCCAGGCAGCGAACTGCTGCACGTGGTATTCATTTATCGCCGTGACCTTGGCCAGCTGTTCGAGGTTACCGCCATGGTGCGTGAGGGGATGGTGGCCGTCCGAGATGCCGATCTCGCGATAAGGCCGGGATGTGCCTTCTCGGGTAATCATGAACGTCGCCACGCGCGTCATATCGGCGCGAAAAGCAACGGTCAGCATATCTGTAAGCATTTTGAAGTGCTCCGCGAAGTCTACGGGTGCTCCGGCGGGTTTGCCCATGCCGGGATCCACGGGAGTCTCGTCCTTTGAAACGCGCTCCATCTGATGCTCGACAGAGCGGATGCCGGTGAGGTATTCGTCGAGTTTGCGACGATCCGACGGGCCGAGATCCCTCTGCAGTTCCTTCGTTTGCTCCTGCACCAGATCGAGAATGTTTGACTTTGCACGAGCCT
>JBDUBZ010000114.1:0-10535 GCA_040003745.1 Terriglobia bacterium | reverse complement strand
CGACGAAATGGAAACCGAAGGCGCTGGCGGGCTGAACAAGATGTCGATGGTTGTGCAGTTTGCGCCAGCGGCCGTACGTGTGAGGCTGGTCACGATGCCCCCCATGAGATTGGCCGTATAGGCGGCGCCAGGGCAGCCCAGCACCGTCACTGTCGGCGGCGCACTGTAGTTACTGCCGCCGCTGAAAATGACCGGGTATACCGGCGCGGGTCCGCTGGCCTGAAGGATGCGGTCCGCCCACGCCGTCAGGCCGTCTGTGAATTCAAAGCCCTTGTTGGGCTGGCTCGCAACCGTGGTGGTATCGAACTGCAGATTTCCCACGGGAACGAAGAAGACCGCGGTGATCGTCGGGCCTGAGCGTCCGATGGTTTTTGGCATCAGAGGAATCCAGGCCCTGTGTTGTACCAGCATCTGGTACATCGCCTTGCCGGTCATCTCACCGAGAGCGCGATAGCCCGCTGGAGATTTGTGGACGCCATCATTCAGAGCGCCCGACGGCAGGTAATACGAAGGTCCTGTCAGCAGCAGCCTTCCGGGATTGTTTTCAGCGGCTTTCCATTGAGCGATGGCGGTGGTTGGAACCGATCCCGCGCCCTTGTAGAACCCCCAGCTTTGCTGCTGCGAGTAAAACATGGGCAGCAGACCGGAGCGGGCAATCAGAGAATTGTCCTGCTGCTCGTAGTCCCATTGAAGATGATTCAGGTTCAGGTCGTAGGTCCTGTTCCTTTGGATCTCGTCCGTCTCACCGTGGGTCAGAATCACCGCATCCAGCTGGAATGCGCTTCCGCCGGCGATGGCTGCCGCTTTCATGGCGGCCAACTGAACCTTCCCGTCGGCAAAAGACGGATTCGCCGACGGCTGTGCGACATCGGTAGGCCCACCGATTATGGCGTATTCGCGACCACTTGAACCATGCTGACCAAGTATGTACTTGTTCCCAGCCGCCCCTCCCGTGAGGAAGGTGAGCTGGTTCACGGCGCTCAGTGACGGATACTCCTGAGGCAGATTCGACGGGTCGGTGGTATCGCCGCCCGTGTTGTTGCAGGTCCAGGCCGGCGCCAGCGGGATCAGCGGCGGCGTATCGAGCTGAAATACCGTTGTCCCTTCGAGAAGGGTGGAGCCCGGAGAAAGACTCAGGTTGCTGTATGGGGCGCCGGACGTGACCTGACCGGCGGCAAAGCCCTGGCACCCTGTTGAAAGACTCTGACCCGTGGCCAGTATGCCGTGATAGAGCTGGCCCGGCTGGACCTGTGCGAAGCAGGTCACCGATAGAAAAACGAGTAGGCGTCTCATGTTTAGTTGGGATACATCATGTTCGAGATACCAGTGATACTGCCGCTGGACCCGGCAGTATTCTGCTGGCATCGGATGGAAATGAGATCGCCCGCCGCGTAGGTGAAGGAATCCGTCGTGTCGCTGTAGACTCCGACGGGAGAGCTGGCGGGTATGGTGACGACTACAGAAGTATCCGCGGCCGCGCCGGGCGGCGTCGCTTTACGCCACGTGCAGAAAGACGACCCGGCCGCGCTCTGAGCGGCACTGATATTTACGAAGGCGTTCTTCAGGGTTCCGGCCGACGGCATCGGTGTCTGCCGAAGATTTTCCGCGGTATTTATGCCGTTTCCTCCCAGACCCACAAAGACCGGCGTGCCAAAAGTGACTGCAGTATTCGTTACCGGCGTCATCACGGGATAACCGTTGGTAAGCGTGCAGGCTGGTAGTCCGTTGGCATCGATTTTCTTAATCACCTGGCCGAGCGTTGAACTGCAATCGACCGCCTGGACGGTTGCGGTATTTGCATCCGCGACCTTGATGGTACGAGGCGCCGTGGGTGTTCCGGTGAAGTGAACATAGCCGGTTCCGAAGGCACCTGAAAGGTTAAGGAACAGGTCGCTCCAGTTTTTTGCGGCAGACCCCAGAGCGTTGCCACTTTGCGGCAGAAGGGGCTGGTTGATGTTGGTGGCGCTCAGATTATCAAGCGCCGTGCTTGCTCCGCCGGCTCCGCTGTTGAGTTGCTGGGTCCACGTATTCAGGGCCGCGCACTCAAAAATATTCTGGCCGGCAGTGGCGTTGGTTGCGAAGTAGAGCTGTCCCACGGTGCATGTTGCCGGGATCGCCGCGACAGTGCCTGAGTTACCGATAAGGGGCGTGCTTCCGCCGCCGCCGTTCAGCTGTTGAACCCACGTATTCGCCGCGGTGCAGAAAAAGAAGTTCTGACCCGCCGTGGCGTCGGTTGCGAAATAGACTTCACCTACGCCGCAGGTGGCCGGCTTGTTCGCGGCAATGCCGGATTTCGCGGGCAGCGTGTGCGTTGCTCCGGAAGCGTCCAGGCTGCCTGTCATTGTTTTGTTGCCCGAAACCGTCTGGCTGGCATTCAGCAGGGCGATATTGCCCGCGTCGCTCAGGTCCGAGGAAGCGCACTGATCGCTCGCGCCGGCACAGCGCGGAACGATATGGCGATTGGCGCTGTTATTAGCGAAATAACCCAGGGTATGGGAGCTGCTGTCGAAGGTGAGTGCTCCCTGCCCCGTGGCCGTGGTGGTGACGGGTGCGCGCTCAGGCCCGCTGATGAACGTCGCGACGTCATTGTTGGTGCATCCCGATTGAATGAGGTTGGTTCCGTCGAACGAACCCTTGATAACGGTCGTCACATTGGGAGCCGTGCTCACAGGACAGGCCGGAATTATGTTCGTCGGCGCTATGAAAGCGTGTCCCGCACCATCCTGGAGGATGTCCAGTTCCATCATGGCGCCTGCATTCCCGGTAAGGGTCGCGCTGGTATTCGCGCCGGTAATGGTCGTCTTGAATAAATCAAACGAAGTGGAAGTGCCTGTGAATACCATGGCGGAAGCGAAGGCCACGGTGTGCAAGGCCGACGCGCCGTTGCCTGCGATGTTGATATTCCAGTCGTTCTTCGTGCCGAAACCACCAATTGCATCGACATTGATTGCCAGCGACGTACCGGAATAGCTCGTCACCAGGCCTTCCATATAGTTCGCACTGTTAGCGGCACTTGAGGCCCGTGCGCGCGCTCCGGCGGAATAGGCCAGTCCGCTTTGCGTGGTGAATGCCGCCGTGCCGGCTCCGATCGTCAATGAGGTAGTGGAAGTTGCCGCGTAACCACTCCCCGCTGTGCCAGGGGGGCCCGCCGGCCCGGCAGGTCCCTGTCCCGTTCCGCCTGAGTTGTTGCCCCCGCTCACGCCGATCTGAGCGCTGAGCGGGACGAATGCGGCCCCAAGCAGGGCCATGACCGTGAATAGTGCTTTAGTTGGCATCGATCGATCCAAAGACTCCCTCACCGGGGTTGTCGGCATCGATAAACATCGTGTCGGCCGAGTAGGTGTTGATGCCCACGTTGTTAGTTACAGACCAATCCTGCCCGCTGCGAAGAACCGCTATGACGTTTGCCAGAGTTGCGCGATTCATTCCGGCGAAGCCGATATAAACACTTCCTGTGTTGGCCGGCAGTGCCTGAATGTCGATCTTGTTGACGCACACGGGCTCTCCGGGCGCGCACAGAGAGTTAGCGATCAGCGTTGCCACCAGCGACACAGCCGTGCCGGGCGTAGTTACTTTTACAGGCCCAATTGGTTGGGGCCGATTCAGTTGTCTATACATGTTCCTCTTCCTTGGTGTAAGATTCGTGCGGTATGCCGTCAGTCGTTGCGACTGCCCCGGCGCTATAACCCCGGCGCGTTATTACTCTACTTCCGGATGGCCGGTAATCACGCCTTTACCCGAGGCCGTCGAGCCCCGCGCGGCTCTGTTTGCGGACCTGTAAAACACTGCAGCGAAATGCGTTAACACGCCACCGAAGACCCGGGCCACTTTTTTTCGATTCGTGTGACTGGCCGGTGGCGGTGACCTGAACACGCGGTCACTACCTTGTGACTACCGTCGCCGAAACCGCTCCCATAGAGCGGGGTCTGGTTCTGCTAAAATGCGGTCAACCTGGAGCGAGTTGTAGAAAGGCGTCAAACGGGTCGTTTATAACGGCTGTCCCATGGATTTCGATCAGATCCACACATTTCTCGAAATAGTCCGCCTGAAGAGCTTTTCGAAGGCCGCTCAGACGTGCTATCGTACGCAGCCCGCCATTAGTGCGCAGATTCGCCAGCTGGAACATGAGCTGAAGGCCGAATTATTTGAGCGCTTTGGCAGCAGGATCTCACTGACCACCGCCGGAAAGCTGTTCGCGCAGTATGCCGAACAGATGCTCGACCTGCGGCGCCAGGCTCAAAACGCGCTTAACGAACTCGAGACCTCTCCACGCGGAGAACTGGTGATTGCGGCCAACGAGGCGACTTGCATTTACGTGCTGCCTTCGGTTTTTGCGGAATACAAAACCCAGTTCCCGGGCGTCCAGTTGCAGGTAAACCGTTCTTATGGATCGCGTGTGGTCGAAGCTGTCATGGAAAATGTGGCGGATTTCGGCCTCACTCAGCTTCCGGTGGCCGAGAAGCGAGTCCAGATTGTGGATATCTATCGCGATGAGCTGCATTGTGTGATTCCGGCGGGCCATCCTCTGGCTTCATCCGAGCGTATTGCGTGTGAAGATCTGATTCCTTATCCCCTGCTGCTGCCGCAATCGGGCATGACGCGCAGCCGTCTGAACGCCTGGTTTGAAAAAGTGGAAGACGAAGTGCAAATTTCCATGGAGCTCGATTCCAGCGAAACCATGAAGCGCTTCGTCGAGGCCGGGCTGGGCGTCAGCTTTCTTGCCGCCTCGAACTGCCGAAAAGAAGTAGCCGCCGGCGTGTTGAAATCCGTGCCGCTGGCGCCCGAGCCCATGACCCGGAAACTGGGATTGATCTATCGCAAAGACAAAGCGCTGTCGAAAGCCGCGCTTGGGTTCATTCAGGTGATACTGGCCCATTTTGGGGCGCTGAATGCGGGAACCCGGGAGCCGCGGCTGCCCGCTGCGATCGCAGGATGAGTACGATGACCTGTCCCCGGTGCTACGCCGAATTCGCTCAGGGGCTCGGATCGTGTCCGGAGTGCGGCGTGCAATTGATACGCAGTATTTCGGGGGTGATGAAGACTTCGACGGTAATGATTGCGGCAGGCGGGGAGAACGAATTTTACCGTTCCGTTCAGGACGTTCCAGAACCACTCCGCGCAAGGCTTATCGAAGTTACCAACGGCGCAAATTCCGGCACTATAGTGATAGCCGACCGCGCCGGCAAAGAACAAATCAGTCTGGGAATGACTCGACAGGACAGTCTTCGGGAACAGGCCCCACCGAAAACTACTCTGTCCGATCGCCTCTGTTGGCTGTGGTCTCCTCGTTTCCTGCCGTGGGCTGCGGCTTTTCTTCTGCTTGCCGCGGCGGCCGTGCTCGCGGCCGCATTCCTCGCGCGGTAGTCCTCGAAAAAGTCCCGCTGGTAAAATCACCACTTGGCGAAGCGAGCGGCGGTTTTCGGAGCTTTCGGGCAACTGGGCGTGGAACTCAACTCGGAATTACGGGAGCGGGGTTACGACGTGGTCGCTTTTGAGCGCGCCAGGCTCGACATTACCGACGCGGAAAAGGTGGAGAAGGCAATTGCCGAATGCGACCCGGGCGTGGTGTTCAATGCCGCGGCCTACAACCAGGTCGACGTGGCCGAACGCGAGCCGCGGGCGGCATTCGAAGCCAATGCGCTGGCGGTACGAAATCTGGCGCTTGCCTGCCGCCAGAACGACGCGAAACTCGTCCACTTTTCGACCGATTACGTTTTCGACGGCAGCCTTGGACGCCCCTATACCGAGACCGATAAGGTGCATCCTCTGGGAGCGTACGCGGTGTCGAAGCTGGCGGGCGAACTCTACGCACAGGCTTACCTGACCGACCCTCTGGTGATACGCACGTCTGGCGTATTCGGACCTGGGGGCCTGAACACTGCGCGCGGGAACTTTCCCGAACTGATGCTGCGTCTGGCGAAGGAAAGCAAGCCGATCCGTGTGGTGGAAGATCATGTGGCGTCGCCTACCTATGCACCAGCACTGGCGGCCCGATCGATCGATCTGCTGGAGGCCGGCATGAGCGGTGTCTTCCACATTGGCGGTGGCCAGCCGATTTCCTGGTTCGAGTATGCCCGGCTGATTTTCGATAAGGCGGGAGTTAAGGCCGACCTCTGCCCGACCAATGAGCGCGAATATAGAACGGCGGCCCGACGGCCTAAGTTCTCGGCTCTCGAAAACGCCCGCCTGCGCGAGACGGGCATCGCTCCCATGCCGCCGCTGGCGGAAGCCGTTGAAAGCTACCTGATCGCGCGCCGGAAGGTCATCGGGCTGTAAGCCGCCGTTTGCGCGCTTCGTCGACCGTAACCGCAAGGATGATGACGGAGCCGATGATCACCTGCTGCCAGTAGTTGGAGATATTCAGCAGGTCCGCTCCGTTGGACAGCAGGCCCATGACGAAGGCGCCGATCAGGGTTCCCACCACACTGCCTTCCCCTCCATTGAGGCTTCCGCCGCCAATCACCACCGCGGCGATGGCCTGCAGTTCATAGCCCTGGCCCGCGGTCGGCTGGCCGGTCATCAGGCGTGATGTCTCGATCATGCCCGCCAGTCCGGTCAGCGCGCCGCCAAGGGCGTAAACCGCGGTGACATGGAAGGCGACCGGTATTCCCGCATAGACGGAGGCAACTTTGTTACTGCCGATTGCGAACGCATAGCGCCCGAGGCGCGTGTGTTCCAGAAGGATGTGAACAGCCACCGCACAGACCACCACCAGCCAGAGAACAAACGGCACGCCCAGCAGGTTCCCTTCGCCGAGAAACGAGAAGCCGGTGGGGATTTTGTGTACGGGCAGTCCGTTTGAAAGAATCAAGGCGGCCCCACGATAAATTCCGAGCGTGCCCAGCGTAACGATGAATGCGTTGATGCGGAGGCGCGTGATCAGCACGCCGTTTAAGAACCCGGCCAGTGTTCCGACGAAAATCCCGATCAGAACGCCAACCGGGATCGAGGCGCCGCGCTCGAGGGCCATCGCGCCTGCAATGCCGCTTAGCCCCAGGATCGATCCGACAGACAGATCGATGCCTCCGGACACGATTACGATGGTCATCCCCAGCGCCATCGTGTTGAAGACAGCCGTTTGACGCGCTACGCTCGCGAGATTAGTGGCGGTCAGAAAGTAGGGCGAGCCCACGGAAAGCGCAACGAAGAGCACAATCAGGCTCAGGAACGGCAGCAGCTTCTGGGTCAGCCGCGAATTGATCTTCATGCGGCGCAATCCATCACGGCGAGCTTCATTACCTGTTCCTGAGTGGCGCCCCGGGCCAGTTCGCCCGCGATCCGTCCCTGCCGCATCACCAGAATCCGGTCGGCCACGTGCATCAGCTCCTGCAGTTCGGAACTGACCATGAGAATCGCCGCACCATTGCGGGCCAGCTCACTCATAAGCTCGAAAACTTCGGCCTTGGCGCCGATATCGATGCCGCGCGTGGGCTCGTCGAACAGGAAAATACCGGCTTCACGAAACAGCCATTTGGCGATCACCACTTTTTGTTGATTGCCTCCGCTGAGAGTTCCCGCCAGTTGCGCTGTGGATGCCGCCTTGAGGTGCAACTTCTTCCCCAATTCGTCTGCAAAGCTGTTCTCAAGGCGCAAATCGAGAAAGCCGAAGCGGCTGATACGTTCCACCTTCGCCATGGTTACATTCGCCGCAATCGGCAGCCGCAGAGCCAGGCCGGATATCTGCCTGTCTTCGGTGACCAGCGCCACCCCAGCCTTCACGGCATCGCGCGGCGCTCGAAACCGCATGGGCCGCCCCTTCACAATCACTTCACCCGAATCGATGACATCAATGCCAAAGAGGGCCTGGCACAGCTCGGTGCGCCCCGCTCCCACTAAACCCGCCAGGCCGGTAATTTCTCCCCGCCGGAGTTCCAGCGAGATATCTTTCAGACCGGAACGCGCACAGTTGAGATTGCGAACTTCCAGCAGTGGTTCTCCGGGAGCCAGATGCTCCCGATCGTAAATAGCGGCGATTTCGCGGCCCACCATTTTGTGGATCAGAGCTTCCGATGTAATCTCCGCGAGCGGCCCGGAGTGGACGGTCGTGCCGTCGCGCAGCACGGTCACGCGGTCGCCGATCTCGCGCAACTCATCCATTCGGTGCGTGATGTAGATGATGCCCATCCCGCGCGCTTTCAACTCGGCCACGATGCGAAACACCTGGCGTGTTTCGGCATCGGAAAGCGAAGAGGTCGGCTCATCGAAGATCAGCAGGCTTGACCCATGCTGAATAGCGCGGCAGATCTCGACGAGTTGACGGCCCGCGGGGCTGAGCCGGTCCACACGCCATTCCGCCTGCAACGGGAAATCGTATTGCGCGATGAGCGCGCGCGCCCGTTCCACGATCTGGGCGCGGTTGACCCAGCCAAACGGCCCGCGCTTCTCGCGGCCAAGGAAGATGTTCTCCGCGACGGTCAACTGGGGCGCAAGCAGCGATTCCTGATGAACCATGGCGATCCCGATCGCGGCCGCGTCCGTCGGCTCCCGAAGAAAGACCTCTTTACCGTTCCACAACATGCGCCCGGCGTCGCGTTCCACGATTCCGGCTACAATCTTCATCAGAGTGGATTTGCCCGCTCCGTTCTCACCCAGTAAAAGATGAACTTCGCCCGCCGCGACGGCCAGATGACCGTCACGCAAGGCAGTGACGCCGCCAAAGCGCTTCTGTATGCCGTTAAGTTCGAGCAGCACTAAACGCGCTAGTGTACCTTAGGCACGATGTTGCGATGGCGCAGCGGCGGTAACGCTTACTTAGTTCTGATGGCGCTCGTCCTCGCATCCGCGGCGGCTGGCCTTGTTCTTTCCTGGGTATCGTTCGGCCTCGAATTCGACAAATACGCCTACGATTTTCTGTTCCGGCTGGAGCAGCCGAAAAGCTGGCAGCCCGGATCGATCATTCTGGCCATCGACGAACGTACGCTTTCCCGCTACGGCGGCATGACGCACGTACGGGCGGCCCTGGCGGATGGTCTCGAAAAGATCCGGGGGGCGAATCCGGCGGCGGTTGCCGTGGATATGATCCTCGCCGAACCTGGGGCTTCAGAAGCGGAAGACCGCGGACTCGAGGCCGCGTTTGCCGCCACACCGCGTCTTGTGCTCGCCTGTTATCTGCTGGGCGACAAGACGTGGGAGGTCCCGATTGAACGCTTTCGCAGACATGCCTTCGCGCTCGGCCACGTACATGCCGATTTCGACAAATACGATGCTGTCAGCCGTGATATTCCCCTTGAGGTTGCGGCCGGGCGCGAGCGTCACTGGGCGCTTGCGCTGGAAACGTTTCGTGCTGTGCGGGGCGGAACCATCGTCGAATCGCCCGACGATCTCATGCTCGGCAGTATACGAATTCCCTCAAGCATGCGGGATCAGCGTGTTATGCGCATTCGCTATCTCCCTGTGCCCATTCCGACCGTAACGGTAGCGGAACTGGACACGCATCCGGAACTGGCTGCCCGGTTTCAGGGTAAGGCTGTCTTTGCCGGCGTCACGGCGCAAGCTGCGGGCGACCGCTGGCTGACTCCGTATTCAAACACTATTCTGATGCCCGGTATCGAGATGAACGCCAACGAGTACGAGACGCTGGCCCAGCAGCAATTTCTTGTGGATGTTTCCCCGGTTGCCGTGGTCGCCGTCTGCATTGCGCTCGCCATTGCGGCAGGCCTGATCTATGCCTTTCTGGAGGGACGAGCGGCCAATTATGCGGCGCTGGCGCTGGCGTTGATTTCTCAGGTGGTGCCAGCTGCCGCTTTCTCGCAGCGGGTGGTGTGGCCGTGGCTGCCGGGCACGGCCGCGGTACTGCTCGCCATCGCTATGAGCGCCGGGTGGCGGCATTTGATTGTGCGGCGTGAACTCGCGGATGCGGGGCAGGAGAAAAACCGCTATCAGCGGGCCATGCAATTCGTGACGCATGAGATGCGTACTCCGCTCACGGCCATTCAGGGCTCGAGCGAACTCATCAGCCGCTATGGATCCATGCCGGAAGTCAAACGGCAGCAGATGGCGGACCTGATCAATTCGGAATCGAAGCGCCTCGCGCGCATGATCGAGACTTTCCTGAGCGTGGAGCGATTGTCCGCGGGCGAGATGGAGCTGAAACGGGAAAAATTTCCACTGGCGCAAGTGGTTGAAAGTTGCGCCCAAAGGGCTCGCCCTTTGGCAGAACGGAAAAATATCGAGCTCGAAATCGCGGCGATTCCGGCAAACGATCTGACGGGGGACCGTGAATTGATGGAGTATGCGGTCTACAATTTACTGACGAATGCCGTGAAGTATTCCCCGCCTGCCACGACAATCAGGGTCTTCGGCGAAAATGACGACAGGGGCGGAGTGCATCTCTCGATTGAAGACCAGGGCATAGGCATGGATAAGAAAGAGGTGTCGCGCATCTTCGAAAAGTTTTATCGCACGCGCCGCGCCGAACAATCGGGCGAAATGGGAACCGGAATCGGGCTTTCCATTGTCGAACAGATTGTCCGGGAACACGGCGGGACGATTCATGTCGAATCGGAACCCGGAAAGGGATCGAGGTTTACGCTAAA
>JBDUBZ010000113.1:0-10558 GCA_040003745.1 Terriglobia bacterium | reverse complement strand
ACAAATGCGGCTGGTCAGGAAGAGCTTCGACGACTGGCGAAATCCGGATTTCTAGGGAAGGGGCCGTTTCAAGCGACTGCCGAGATAGGCGACAATTGAGGAAACGGGATCTCAAATGAACAAGGATCAGGTGATCGCGAAACTGCGGGAGCACGAGACGGAGTTGAAGGCTGCCGGAATTATTCGCCTGGCTGTGTTCGGGTCGGTCGCAAGAGGTGACAACTCCCTGCAATCCGATATCGATTTGCTCGCTGATTTCGATACCACAAAGCACTATACGCTTCTCACGATGGGAAGAATTGAGAACCGCCTTGCGGATCTGCTTGGAACGCGGGTCGATCTGTCATCGCCTGAATGGCTGAGAGAATCGATCAGAAATCAGGTTTTGAGCGAGGCTGTTACTGCCTTTTAGGGACTCGCAACGGCATCTTGAAGATGTGTTGGATGCCATTGAAAAAATCAATGAGTTCATTGGCGGACTCGACTTCACCGTTTATCGGACCGACGAGAAGACAAAGCAGCGGTGGAACGCAAGATTCTAATTCTCACCGAAGCCATCATCAGATTAGAAGATGAGGCGCCAAACGCATATCCAGAAATAGACCAGAAGGGATATCGCGGCATGGGAAATATCCTGCGGCATTCCTACCATCGGGTTGATGACAGCATTGTCTGGAGTACGGTAAAAGAGGACCTGCCCGCACTGAAAGTGATCGTCGAGAAAATTATGCGAGCCGGATCTGAGGAGCAGCCCGAGCCTTTTTCAGGCAGTGAGTAATCCGCCACTCCTCGCTAAAAATGGTTTGAATCGCTTCACCCTTGTTCCGATCCAGATGGTCAACTTTCAATGCCCATCTGGGTCAGACGGTAGCGAAGCGCGTTGCGTGTCAACCCCAGCATGCGCGCCGCGTGGCTCTTATTGCCGTTGGCCTTTTTGAGGGAATTTTTGATCAGTTCCTGCTCATAGGCATCGAGGCTCATTCCGTCGGGCAGGCCCGCCTCACCGGCCACGGCGCGGGAGCGGATGTTCATGTCGAGACGGATATCGTCCGCCTCCAGCTTTTCTCCCAGAGCCATGACGATGCTGCGTTCAATGACGTTTTCGAGCTCGCGCACATTACCGGGCCAGGAATATTCCATGAGGCGGGCGATGGCGCCGTCGCTGATTCCGCGCACGCGGCCGCCGAGCTCCGGTGAGAGCTTTTCCACGAAATGATTCGCCAGGTAGGGAATGTCTTCCTTACGTTCGCGGAGGGGCGGAATCTCCATCGGAACCACGTTGAGCCGATAGTAGAGGTCTTCGCGGAAAGTCCCATCTTCGAGCGCCGCGCGCAGATCGCGATTGGTGGCGGCGATTACCCGGACGTCGATATGCTGCGTCTTGTTGCTGCCGAGGCGCTCGAACTCGCGCTCCTGCAGCACGCGCAGCAGCTTCACCTGAATGTGGGGGGGCACATCGCCGATTTCATCGAGCATCACAGTGCCGGTATCGGCCTGTTCAAACTTACCCGGCTTCGAAACATTGGCGCCTGTAAACGCGCCTTTTTCATAACCGAACAGCTCGCTTTCCATCAGATTTTCGGGCAGCGCGGTGCAGTTGATCTTGACGAAGGGGCGGTCTTTGCGGGGCGAATGAAAGTGGATGGCGCGGGCGATGAGATCTTTGCCGACACCGCTTTCCCCCGCCAGCAGCACGGTGGCGCGGGTGGGGCCGACGCGCATTATGGTGCCGAAGATCTGCTGCATAGCGGTGCTGCGGCCGACGATGTTATCCCACTGATACTTGCGGCCCAGCTCTTCTTTCAACTGGCGGTTTTCATCGCGCAGATTGCGGATCTCAAGTGCTTTGTGGACGACGGTGGTGAGGTGGTCGAGCGAAAACGGTTTGAGCAGGAAATCGGCCGCGCCGGCCTTCATGGCATCCACCGCGTTCTCCACGGTGCCGAACGCCGTCATCACGATCACGGGGACATGCGAATCCTGACGGCGGACCAGCTGCAGCATTTCAATACCGGTCATGCCGGGCAGCTTGAGATCGGTGATGATGAGGTCGGCGCGGTCGATGAGCGGCAGGCCTTCTTCGGCGCTGGCCGCCTTGACTACCTCGAAATTGGCGTCAAGCAACTGCAGTTCGAGGATGCGGCGCAGCTTGTCTTCGTCTTCGATGATGAGGATCCGTTTTCTCATGGGCGCTTTTTACGGGTGTACAGGCAGATAGACGCGAAAAATACTGCCTTTTCCAGGTTCGCTTTCGACCGCCATTCTACCGCCATGACCATCGACGATCTTGGCGACGATGGCGAGGCCCAGGCCTACGCCGCTCTGTTTCGTGGTTACGAACGGATTGAAGATTGTCTCAATGGTCGAGGCGGGGATACCGCAACCGCGGTCTATGACGCTCACCTCGGCTTCATTCCCGGACGCCCGGGTTAGCACCGTGATGGGAGCGTTGGGCGGGGAAGCCTGCGCGGCGTTGGTGAGCAGGTTGATGAAGACCTGCTCCATGAGAGCGGGGTCAATCGAGAGCGGGGGCACATCGGGCGAGTAGTTGCGAATGATCGCTACTTTCGCATGGGTCGCGGCGCGGTCGACGATCGAGGTAACGTCGACTTTTTCGCGGCGCGGTTCAAGCGGGCGGGCGAAATCGAGAAAGCGGGTTACGAGCGAGTTCGTGCGGTCGACTTCTTCGCTGATGATTCCGGCCAGCTCACGCGCCATGGCGTCGTCGCGGATTCCCGAACGGGCCAGCAGATCGGCCGACCCTTTGATGCTTGCGAGCGGGTTGCGCAGTTCGTGCGCCAGACCGGCGGAAAGCTGCCCTAAAGCGGCCAGCCGCTCCGAGCGGCGGACGGCAGCCTCGGCATCGAGCAGACTTCTATTGGCCAGCGCGAGTTGCTCGGCCGTGCGCCTGTAACGGACGGATTCCGAGCGGCGGGCTTCGCCCAGCGAATTGACCACCAGCGCCGCGACGGCGAGGGAGATGCAGCGGATTTCGAGGGTATGGATGGAATCGGCATCAAGGATGAACCTGGACCAGTCGACGAACGCGGGCAACAGAAACGACAGATAGACGGCGATGAAGGCGAAGGATGTGGCGACGGTTCCGGCGAGGCCGAGATAGCTCGCGGCAGAGACGACCGGCAGCAGCAAAACCGGGTAGTATTCGCTGCTGATCGTGGCTGTCCAGCCAAGCAGGAGGAAGCAGATCGCCAGTTGGGCCAGAACGGCGGTGGTGCGGCCCAGGGGAGTGTCAAACCACGCCACGCGCCCCTCGATCAACTGCACCGTCGCGAGCGCCGCAAGCGCTGTCTGCTCGAGCCAGTTGTGGGCCAGCACCACCATGGCGCCAAACAGGATTGCGACCAGCGCATCCTGCAGCCTGAGGTTGAATCGCGGCGCGCTTTGGGTCATGGGCTGGGACGGGCTCAGGGAGTTCCCGTGTAGAACATCCGGAACGGGCCGATGGCGGGGAGGTACATCTGACTTCTAACCAGCTCGGTGATCTGCCGGATGTGGCCGAGGTCATGAAATGCCCATTGGCCAATCACGTTTTCAATGGTAACGACGCCCGCCTGCATGTGCCGGCCTTCGCGTTTAAAAGCCGTTGGCGGCAGCGCGCGAAGTAGCTCCACGTTGTCCTCACGCTGCTCTTCCCAGTGGGCGAGCGACTCTTCGGCGTCACGATTCGAGTAGGCGCCCAGGGCATCGTACGCTTTCTCGTCGTATGGATCGAGCTCCGGGGTATCTTCTTCGAGCATCCGGGTGAGGCGCAGCCGGAAGCCATGCCCTTCGACGTGCGAAAGGTGCTCAAGAACCTCGGCGATCGACCAGCGGCCGGGTGCAGGTTTGCTCTGCGCCATTTCCTCGGTTACGCCGGTCAGCAGGAGGCGCAGGATATCCGGCGTGAGCGCGAGATGCTCGATGGCGGGGTGCATATTTCGATGCTAACCCAATGTCGTTAACTCAATGTGATTAACTCAGTGTGCTTACGACGATCTCGCGGGAATCGTCCGGCCTGGTGGTGATACGGATTTCGGTGCGCGCGGCCGGCATGAGGGCAGGGAAGCGTTCGGCCCATTCGAGGATGACCACGGCCCCGCTTGAGAAGAGGTCGTCGAGCCCGAGGGTTTCCACTTCGCGCGGTTCATCGAGCCGGTAGAGGTCGACGTGAAAAACGTTCGGACTGTACTGATGAATCAGCGTGAAGGTGGGGCTGGATACGACATCGGGGGTGGCGGCTCCAAGCCCTTCCACGATGCCCTTCGTCATGGTGGTTTTCCCCGCGCCAAGGTTGCCGATCAGCAGGACTGCGCCCGTGAGCTCAGGCGCGAGTTCGCGGCCGAGGGCGATGGTTTCATCCTCAGAGTGGGTCTGGAACGTTCGTGATGGCACGGATGCCCTCCGGCAGGAAGCGCAGCAGATCGGTCGCGATGACGGGCTGTTCCTCAAGATGCCGAGCCGCGATTTCGCCCGCGAGCCCGTGCAGATAGACGGCTGCCGCGATGGCAAAGTCCGGCATGGCTGGAAACTGCGCCAGAAGCGCGGCGATCATGCCTGTGAGGATGTCGCCCGTGCCGCCGGTGGCCATGGCGGGAGAACCGGTGGGGTTGATCCAGACGCGTCCATCGGGAAAAGCGATGAGCGTGCGCTCTCCCTTGAGTACGATGACCACGCCGCGATCGGTGGCGAGCGAGCGCGCGGCGTCGATGCGATCGCTCTGAATTTCCGCGATTGTGCGTCCCATGAGGCGGCTCATTTCGCCGGGATGCGGGGTGAGCACCCGGAATCCGGCCGCGTGGCCCCAGGGTTGCCCGGCAATGCAGTTGAGCGCATCGGCATCGACCACCATGGGCTTCTTCAGGTTCTGGAATAACTCGAGAACCATGGCGCGCGTTGCATCGCTGGTGCCGATGCCCGGTCCCATTCCGACAACGGAGAAGTGGCCGGGCACGGGCAGCACGTCCGGCAGCCGATCGACCATGAGCTCTGGGGCATGAGCCGCGACGGAATCGAGCACCGCATCCGGACAACCCACGGTGACCAGACCGGCTCCTGCGCGCAACGCGGCCAGACCGGACATGGCGGCCGCGCCACTCTTGCCGCGCGATCCGGCGATCAGAAGGACATGCCCGTATTTGCCTTTGTTAGAGTCGCGCACGCGCGGTGCGAAGAGGGGCGCGACGATCGGAGGAGCGATCAGCGCGAGTTTGATTTTTTCGTCGTCTTCATACAGCGCCCGGGGAGAGCCTATGGGAGCGATGCGGAGATCTCCCATGAGATTCGCGGCTGGCGCCATAGCGTGGCAGACCTTCGGCGCCGTGAAGGTGACGGTGGCGTCGGCGTGCACGTATTCGCCCGGAATGGCTCCGGTGTCTCCACTCAGACCGGAGGGAATATCGACGGCCAGAACCTTTGCATACGGAAAAGAGCGATTGATGTGGCCGATGGCATTCAGCGCATCTCCGGTGGCGGGTCCGCGCAGACCGGTTCCGAGGACGGCATCGATCACGAGGGTGGCGCTGCGCATCTCCGGAGCGAAGTCCAGATATTCCTGAAGGCCGCAGGCGTGCAGCATGGTGAGATCGGGCGGGGCGCCGGCGATCACGACCCACATCTCCGCGGGCTCAAAACGAACGTGCAGTTGGCGCGCGATCGCGATGCCATCGCCGCCGTTATTGCCCTTGCCACACACCACCACGATGCGCTGGCGGCTTACCGGCGAGAACTTTTCCGCGATGTATTCGACGCAGGCGTGCGCCGCATTTTCCATCAGGATGATGCTGGGAATGCCGGCATCGATGGTGGCGCGGTCGACCGCACTCATCTGCGCGGCGGTCAGAACTTTACGGGGTTTCAGCATCTAAGCGAGTCCTCTTGCGACCAGCACCGTCATGTCGTCGGGCAGTTCCGGACTGTGGCTCCAGTGCCGTACCGATTCCATCACTTTGGCGGCGAGTTCTTCAGGCTCGGTGTGCTGGTAGCGGAGCAGAGATTCCGTCAGCCTTTCTATGCCATATTCTTCGCCATAGGCGTTTTCAGGCTCGGTCACTCCATCGGTATAGGCCACCAGCACATCACCGCTGCACAGGGAAACGCGTTGTTCCTCATAGGCCACGGTTGGGAAGAGGCCCACCACAGTGCCGGTAACTTCCAGCAGTTCCACCTTGCCGCCGCAGAGCAGCAGAGGCTGCACATGTCCGGCGTTGGTATAGGTCAGCACGCGTGATTTTTCATCATAAACGCTGAAGAAGAATGTGGCGTATTTTTCCGGCGCGGTGTTGTAGTAGAGCTGGCGGTTGAGCTGAGAGACGGCGCCGGAGGTGGAAAAATTCGACCAGGAAGTACCGCCCGCCGCCAGCTGGGTCTGCATGATCGACTGAATGGACGCCATGAGCAGTGCGGCCGATATTCCTTTTCCGGCCACGTCGCCGATCGCGATGGCGAGGCTGCCGTCGGGCAGCGAGAGATAGTCGTAATAGTCGCCTGAGACGCTGCGCGCGGGATGGCAGATCCCTGTGAGCCGGATAGTTCGCATGGGGGGCGCGGCCTTCGGGAAGAGCTGATTCTGGACCTCGCTGGCGATGGTCAGCTCGGAATCCAGGCGCTCCTTTTCCTTGGCGACAATCACCAGGTTTTCGAGCTCCACGGCCATCTTGTTGAACGAAGTGGCAAGATCCGCCAGTTGATCTTTGCCATGGACCGGAATGCGGTGGGAGAACTCGCCGCCGCCGATCTTGAGAGTCCCGTCATAGAGGTTGTGCACGGCGCCGGTGATGGTGCGCGTCATGGTGATGCCGATGATGATCGACACAAGCTCGACGGCGGCGAGCAGCCAGATGATCGCCACGAAAATGATGGACGCGTACTGGGGCGTGTCTACCCCCTCGCCGAAGACGACATTGAGGACGGCCGAAGTTCGGGTGCTGACGGAGAGCAGAGAGACGATCTTCGAATTCGGGACATTCCAGTCGGCCGCTTCAAGCGGATTTGCCCAGTAAAACTCGCGGTCCAGGAAGTCGTAGGGGGGCGAAGTGGCGCCGCCGGAGTTATTGGAACTGACGTGCCGATCACCCATATCGTTCAGGTTCAGCGCGCCGATGCCGGGCACCAGTTTCTCCATCACGGCCTGGTTCAGGGGCGCGAGCAGAAGCGCCTGTACGTTCCCGTTTCGTACCAGAGACATGCAGTAATACTGCCCGTCTTTGAGCACCACACCGGTGTAATTGTTCCAGCCGGAGGGAGCCGGTTGCAGCTTGTTGCCGGGGGGATACCGCAGTGTCTCATCGCCCGTGACCAGGATCTGAAAGCCGGGGACACGGTCTTTCAGGAGGGGGGCCATCTCCGTTACGATGCCGTCGCGCACCGTTGCGGGAGCAAAAGCCAGATAGCGGGCGGGGCTTTCGAGGACGGCGGCGCGGCGGTGAATCTCAGAAGTGACGAGGTAGGTGGCCACCTGGCCGACCACAATCCACGCGCCGCAGAACGTCAGGGCGAGGATGAGAAGAATGGGCACCGCGCCCATGAAGACATAGGTCACCATGAGCCGGTTGCGGAGGCGCCAGATGACGGAGGGGCGCAGTAAACGCACCAGGGCGTAAACGACCAGCGCGATGGTCAGAAGGGTGGCGAAGAAGCCGCCGGCGCCCGTCGCGAGGAGGTAGGCGTCGAGGAGGGCGAGCGCGAGAACCAGATAGGTCCAGATATTCACGGTTTTGCTCTTCAGGATAACCAGCGGGATATCGATTCAGGCGGGGGGAGCGGTGGAACCGGGCATTTCCCTTGCCGCCCGCAGAACTGGCCGAAGACGCCCTTGCTGGATATTTCGAGGAACTGGCTCAGACCCGGCAAATGCTCGACAGCCGCTATGATGACCTGAAGAGCGGTGGGGTTAAGCCCATTTCCCGTGATGAGATCGTTGCGTACTACCGAGAAAAGAGCGCCGCCCGGACCTGACCGGACGGCCCATGGGCCTCATTCGGTGCGCCAATACCTGATCGCCTACGCGCCGGATGAAAAGCCGCTGCGGCTGTCGCAGTGGTACACGGGCGGCGCAGGCCCCGTGTGATGGCTGGGATCTTGCGCGGCACAGACTATAGAGTCTCGATTGATCATGTCGGGGCTCTTTCACGCTCGCTTACGGTCGCGGCTCGGCAAGTGGGTCTAAACAAGGTGACACGATGCCGAACCGGGCGCGTGAGCGAGCGAAGTTCGGCGTTTTGACCCCTGCTACGCGGGCCGGGCAATCGTGGTCAGAGCCGCTGTGAGTTCGGCCGCTTCGGAATCGGAGAGCTTGCCACCGGACTTCGTCAGGTAGAAAACGTCAATCGCCTTTTTGGCTTCCGTATCCACCAGCACGACCTCGATATTGGCTCCGCGCCGCGCAAAGAGGGCGGCCACGTCGTAGAGCAGACCTGGCCTGTCCTGCGCGATGAGTTCAATCAAAGTCGCGGTGGTGGAGGATTGGTTATCGAAACTGACCTTCGTGGCGGCGACGGCATGTGCATCCGCCTTCACACGCGGGCGGCGCTTCAGGAGTTCCTCCACGGCAACTTCGCCCAGAATCGCGCGGATCACGGTCCTTTTGACTTCGACGGCCTCACCGGGATTCAACTCCAGGCTCCTGGCGGGGTCGGCGAAGGTGAAAGTGTCGATCACTTTTCCGCTCGCGTTCGAGAAAGCTTCAGCCTTCAGAATATTGAAGCCGAAGCTCGAAAGGGCGGCGGCGATGGAGGCGAAGAGGTATCGGCGGTCGAGCGCCACCACGGTCAGGATCCACACGGCGGAGCGCGTGAGTGAGACCGCGGCACCCTTCTCACGGCCTTCTTTTGCCAGGCGGAGGTGCTCCTCAATCTCGCTCTCGCTGTGGGTGCGAAGGTACCGCGGCGGCAGGCCTGCGAGCAACTCACGCAGTTCAGGCCTTTCGGCGGGATCCGGCTGCCGGATTTTAACCGTCAGTTCCCGCGTGAGCTCCGCATAAGTCTGCGTATAGAGGCTGAAAAGCAACTGCCGGCGCCATGGAGTCATTGCAGCCGGGTGAACGGCGCTGATATCGGCGTAGGTCAGCAGTGTCAGCAGCTTCAGCCGCTCTACCGTGCCGGCCTTTGCGGCCATGTCGCGGATGGTCGATGGATCGGATAAATCGCGGCCGTTAATGGCGGCAGACATTTCGAGGTGGGAGGCGATCAGGAACCGCACAATTCCCCATTCCCGCTCGTCGATGCCGCAGCGATGCAGAGCGGCATCGGCAATGCGGCAGGAGACATCCACGTGACCCTCGTCGGGTGTGCCCTTGCCCACATCGTGAAAAAGCAGGGCCGTGGTCAGCAGTTCATAGTCGTCGGTCTCGGCGGCGAGGTCGCCGAACATATCGCCTTTTTTTGCGCGCAGGTCGAGCGCGATCTGGATCGCGACCAGAGTATGTTCATCGACCGTGTAGCGGTGATAGAAATCGCGTATCACCAGCGATTCCATGTCGCGCAACTCGGGGAAAACGGTTTCCAGCGCTCCACAGCCGTGCATGACGCGTAGAGCCCAGCCGGCGTGCGGATGCCGCAGGATGTCGCGGAAGGCGGGCCACAAGGGCTGATGGGCAGCGACCCAGCCGCTGAAATCCGTCATGGAACGTTCGAGACGTTCTTCGGAGGCCCCAGCCAGCGGCAGCCCGTGGCGGCCGATGAAATCGAACAGCGGCATGATCACCTGGGGATCGAAGGAGCGGAAGAAAATCTCTCCGTGCAAAACCGCGAAATCGGCGTTCGAGAGCTTACCGCTGCGATCTCTGAACTGGGCGAAAAGGCCGCTGCGCCGGGCTTCGAAGCGCTCCACACGCCGGTTGGCAAGGCGCGCGATTCCACGCACGGCCCGGAAATATTCGCGCATCAGGTCTTCGGGCGACGAGGAGCCGCGGAGGCCCGCGATTTCATCCTGACGTTCGAAGGTGAGCTTGTTGTCGTCGCGCGCGGCCAGGTAATGCAGGAAGCAGCGAATCTCAAACAGCGCTTCCATTCCGGTGGCAACGTCCTCTTCGCCGCCGCTGCCCAGCTTCGCGAGCCACCGCAGGACTTGCAGGTCGCGCAGGCCGCCGGGCGCGTCTTTTACGTTCGGCTCGAGGTGATAAATGGTGTCCTGAAAATTCGCGTGGCGCTCGCGCGTCAGTTGCGCGATGTTGCGGCCCAATTCGTTACCGGGGTTCTTCACCTGCTTGAACAGGTCTTCGTCCCCGGCGAGGAAACGCCGGTCGAGCAGGCTGACGGCGAGCTCGGCATTCGAGGTATCGATCTGATTACACTCGAGCGGCGTGTGCACGGACTGGCTCAGGCGCAGCTTCTTGTCCCACAAGTCGCGCAGGAACATGGAAAGCGGTTCTTTGATGGGCCCCTGGCTCTTCTCGCTGGGAATGATAATGAGCAGATCGATATCGGAATAGGGGAACAGCTCGCGGCGTCCGTAACCGCCCACGGCTGCGAGCGCAATGCCGGGGGGCATCCACGACCAGCGTTGACGCACTATTTCGTCGACGTATTCGGTGCGCGCCGCGAGCACGGCCGCGGCGTTTCTG
>JBDUBZ010000112.1:0-10582 GCA_040003745.1 Terriglobia bacterium | reverse complement strand
CCGCCACTGTAATTCCGCGAGATCCGGCAGCCTGTAGCCAAGCACGATCCGGCATACGGTTTCAGCCACAGTTGGCGCGAGATAGTCCTGTGGAACCTGCCAACGGACCTTCTGCTCCGTCACCATGCGGACGGCCCGCACGATATCTTCCGCACCCGCACCGCACAACACGTTCGAGCCGCAATCGATCGTCTCCGGCCGCTCCGTCACATCACGCAGCGTAACGTTTGGAACGCCAAAAATGCAGGCCTCTTCCTGAACGGTTCCGCTGTCGGACAACACGCAAAATGCATGCTGCTCCAGATGAACGAAATCGAAAAACCCAAACGGCTCCAGAAAGCGAATCCCCGCCGTGGCGGGATCGATCCCAAAGCTTTGCAGCTTCGACCTCGTGCGTGGATGCAGGGAGCACACGACCGGGAGACTCAACTCGCGGTGGAGCGATTCCAGCCCTTCGAGAATCGACCGGAGCCGCACCGCCACATCGACATTTTCCGCGCGATGCAGCGTCACCAGGAGATATTCGCCGGCTTCAAGGTCTAAGGTCCGCAGGATCGGGCTGATCGCGATCCTGTCTGAAAACCGGTCGATCACCTGCTTGATCGGGTTCCCCGTAACGTAAATGCGCTCGCCGGCAAAACCCTCGGCCAGCAGGTTCTCGCGGCTGCGGCTGGTATAAGGCATCAGCACCGTGCTCGAGTGATCGATGACCCGGCGGTTCACCTCTTCCGGAACTCTGTCGTCATAACAGCGATTGCCCGCTTCCATGTGGTACACGGGTATTCCCAGCCGTCTGGCGATCATGGCGGTTAAGCCGCTGTTGGTGTCGCCGAGAATCAGCAGGCGATCCGGCCGATGTTTCAGAAACAGCGCCTCGCTGCGTTCCAGAATGGCGCCTATCTGGCCGGCGAAACTGGAGGCCTGAACGCCCATAAAGACATCGGGCTCCCGAACACCCAACTCCTCGAAGAACACCTTGCTCAGGCGGTCGTCGTAGTTCTGACCGGTATGGACCAGGATGTGCCGCCGACAGAACCGATCGAGGAGCTCGATCACGAGGCTCAGCCGGATGATCTCCGGCCGGGTGCCGAGGATTGTCATGATCGTCATTGGAGCGGTTCCGCCCTGTAGATAGTTGAGGGGCGCCCTGCCGTGCCTGAGACGCGACTAAAGCCGCGTGTCCGAGCGACATTCATCTGAGCAGTTCCACCGGTTCCGCACTGCCCTCTACCATCAAGCCCCGGGCCTGCAGCATCGCTGTGGTTTCTTCAAGGCTCATGACCGTGTCGTTACTGCTGTAAGCCTTCTCGATACATCCCAGCCCGGCTGGCGCGCCTGCCTCGCCATTGGCCAACTCGGGGAGCATGGGCAGAATCACATACCATTTGCCGCGCTGCACCGTGCGGTAGGCCTCTTCATCGCTGACCATGATTTCGTGGATTTTTTCACCCGGCCTGATTCCGGTGATCGACTGCCGGATGGGGCGGCCGGCAATCAGCGCAGTGGCGACGTCCGTGATTTTTGCCGCCGGAGCCCGCGGCACCAGAGTCTCTCCGGGAGCCGCTTCGGACAGGGCCGCGAAGATGATATCCACTGCGTCGTCAAGCGTCAGCAGAAAACGCGTCATGTCGGGCGTCGTTATGGTCACGGGACCGCCGTTGCGAATCTGCTCGTGAAACAGCGGAATCACGGAGCCACGCGACGCCAGTACATTTCCGTAACGCGTACACACAAAGCGGGTACCGGGGCATCTCATATTGCCCTGGATAAACACCCTCTCCTGCAGCGCCTTGGTCATGCCCATGACATTGACGGGCTTGCATGCCTTGTCGGTGGATACGCCCACCACAGTCTCGACGGGAAGGGTGTGTTCCTGGATGGCGCGGACGATATTCTCCGCGCCTCCCACATTGGTCCGCACCGCCTCATAGGGGAAGTATTCGCAGGTCGGCACCTGCTTCATGGCCGCCGCATTGACGACGATGTCCGAATCGCGCAGGGCGCTCGCAATGCTGGAGTAATCCCTGACGTCGCCGATGCGAAATTCGAGGACCCGCTGGAAGTTGCGATAAATGATCTCGTCCGTGGCCGAGGCCCTCTGTTCATAGGACAGGCGCATGAAGTGCTGCTTGGCTTCGTCGCGCGAAAGGATGATGACCTTTGCCGGACGCCCGGCCTCGCCGCTGAGAATGCGGTTGGTGAGGATCTTACCGAGCGAACCCGTTCCTCCCGTTATGAGTATCCGTTTACCTTCCAGAATTTTATTCATTCTCGCTTCAGCCATTCTTCGTAAGGTGTTTTGTCTTCCGCCATTTCGCGCGCCAGAATCTGCCAGGGGGGACACCCGTAATCTATCGCCTCCCGGAGCTTATCGCACTTAAGCGTTCGGTCCGACACCTCCCGGTCGTCAGGTTCGATCCGGGCATGGGTTCGATAGACATCGCGCAGCAGACACAGAAGGTCGTATTTGGACAGGGGCTCGCTGGCAACCTGATACAGGCCACTCAGGCCGGGGTGACGTTCGATAATCGAGGCCGTTAACCGAGCCAGATGATTGGTGGTCACTCCAGACCAAAGAGCGCGACGATAGCCCTTGATCTCATTTATCCCCGCTTGATTCCGCGCGAGGAACCAATCGAGCAGCGATTGGTGGCCCTGCAGTTCCCGTCCGATGATGGAAGTGCGCAGAGTCAGGGCGTTGCCGTTTGCGATCTCACCCAGAGACTTGGTCCTGCCGTAGAGATCCTCGGCATCGGAAAGATCCGCCTCCGTGTAAGCGCCCCGCCTTCCGCTGAACACGCAGTCGGTACTGAAATGAACGACCCTTCCGCCCCAGCGGCCGGCCATCTGGCTCAGCTTATGCGGCAGGAGCGAATTGATGGTGATGGATGCCAGTGGATCGAGCGCCTCCGGCCGTTGTTTGATCACGCCCGCACAGTTCACAATCCAGGCGGGGCGGAGAGCGGAAAGCACCGCATTGAGAGAGGCAAAGTCGCTTACGTCCATGCCACTCAGGACGTCGGTTCCCCGCAGCAGCTCCACGCGATTGAGAGGCGGTTGGCGAAGATCCTGCCGGACGGTACAAAGCGTGCCGGGGAAGCCCTGCCGCAAGGTCTGGAACATCTTGTGCCCCAGCATGCCGGCGCCACCGAGCACAACGATACGGACCGCGCTCAGGAAGCAACCTCTTTGCGGACCCATTCGAGGTATTCCGGCAGGCCCTCTTCGAGCGATACGGCAGGCTCAAAACCAAAAGCTTTGCGCGCCGCGCTAATATCGGCAAGACTGTCGCGAACATCGCCTGCGCGGGGAGGCCCGTGTAATACCACGGGACTGCGGCCACTTATCGCCGACAACCGTTCCACTAACGCGTTGATGGCGATGCGTGTGGCGCTGCCTATGTTAAACGCGCCCCAGAGGCCCGGCGTCTGCGCCGCCTTCACGTTGGCCTGCACGACGTCGCGCACGTTGATGAAATCGCGCGTCTGCTCCCCATCCCCGAAGATGGTCAGCGGCTCATTGCGGAACATGCGGAAGGCGAAGATCGGGATCACATTGCCATACGGATCCAGCCGCTGGTTGGGGCCGTAAACGTTGAAGTAGCGCAGCGCGACGAACCCCATACCGTAGAGTTTGGCGTAGGTTAACCCGGCCTTTTCAGCGCCCAGCTTGGAAGCTCCGTAGGGAGAATCCGGCTCGCAGGGGTGGTCCTCCCGGATGGGCAGCGTTTTGAGCTCTCCGAAAATTCCCGCCGAGGAGGAGAACACCACCTTGCCGATGTTCAGCCGGCGCGCGGTTTCGAGGACATTTAAGGTGCCCAGGACGTTTGTCTGCGCGTCATCGAGCGGCATGTCGATGGAGCGCTTGTTACCGACGGAGGCGGCGAGATGGAAAATGGTGTCGGCCCCCCGCGCGGCTTTTAAAAGCGCCTCTTCATCGCGTACATCGCCTTCAATAAACCGGGCGTCAGTCAGGGGCGCAACGTTTATCCGATGACCCGACTGAAGATTGTCCAGAATTGTGACACCGTGGCCGTCCCCGAGCAGGCGACGCGCAAGATTGGAGCCGATAAAGCCGGCTCCGCCGGTTATAAGAGCGTTCATGTCAATAGGGCAGGCTGCGGAAAAGCTATACTTTGGGACCGCTCCCTCACGGTCGCGGCTCAGAAAACTCGGCTCCGGTGCTTAACTGCTCAAAGGCTTGTAATAACGGCTGTAATACTTGCCGTAATACCCGTAGTAGTAATAACGCTCGCTCATATCCGAACGAACCTCGTTCAGCGCCAGCCCTATCACATTCGCCTTGAGCCGCTTCAGATTCGACAGCACGCTCGCCACAGCGGTCCTCTCGGTCTGGCCCGCCAGAGCGACAACCACCACTCCATCGACGAGCGCGGCTATCTGCAGGGACTCGGCAAACCCCAGCAGCGGAGGCGCGTCGCAGATGATCAGATCGTATTCGTTCACGGCTTCGGCGAGCAGTTGACGGAGCGTCTCCCCAAGCCCATCGGCAGCTTTGCGCGACGGGGGGCCGGCGACCAGCACCGAAAGGTAAGGCAACCCCTCCGGATTCTGCAGCAGATCGCGCCATTCCGCCTCGCCATTGACCACATTCGACAAGCCCTTGTCGTTGTTCAAACCCACATGCTGATAAACGCCAGGCCGTCTCAGGTCGCCATCGATGATCAAAGTTCGGCGCTTCTGCTGGCTGTGCACAACTGCGAGGTGGACAGCGGTCGTCGTCTTCCCCTCGCGCGGCGTGGCGGAGGTCAGCAGTAAGGTGCGCGGCCGGCTCTCGGCATTGGGGAGAAGAATGGAATCGCGCAGGGTGCGCACCGCCTCTTCGTAGGTGTTGCCCGTGCCCGTTCCAAAGAATGGCCTGTGCCCCGCCTCATCCCCGCTTTTCGCGCCGGGCAGATGCCCGCGCCATGCCTTGACCACCGGAAGCGCTCCCAGAACTTCGGTCTGCAACTGCCGCTGGATCTGATCCGGATCGCGCAGCGTATGATCCATACTCTCGGACACAAAAATAACGACAATCCCCAGAAAGGTGGAGGCGACAAACGCCAGCAGGGCGTTGAAGCGAGTGCGGGGATAAATGGGAGTGCGGGCGGGACGAGCGCGGTCCGCCATGCGGATGGAACTTCCCTGGAAGCCGGCGTTAATGCCCGCTTCATTGATCTTTTTGGTCAGTTCATCGTAGACGGTCTTATCGGCGTCGGCGTCGCGCTTCAGCGCATGGTATTCAACCGACTTGGAATTTAAACTGTCGAACTCGCCTTTCACCTGCGCCACCGCCGCGCCCAGCTGCTTTTCACGGTCGAGCGCTTCGGCGTATTCGCTATCGATGCGCTTCTGAATGTTCTGCTTGAGCGATTCGAACTGCTGCTTCAGCTCGGACTCCTGGCTCTGCGCTTTTTTGTACTCGGGATGGTTCGGAAGGAACTGTGTCTTCAGCGTCGCGAACTTCTCAGACGCCTCGGCGATTCTGTCGGAAAGTTTCCGCAACTGCTCGCCCTGCTGAGAGGCCTCGAGCGCTTCGACGGTGCCGCTGTGAACCGACTTTGCCGCCGCTTCCTTGGCAACGCGGTCTCCCTGCGAAGTCGTCCACGCCGTGTTCAGCTGTTGCAGCCGCGCCGAGAGTATATTGGTCTTCTCCTCGGGGCTGATTACGTTCAGTTCTTTCTCAAACTGAGAGAGCGCCATCTGCGACCGTTCCATTCTGGCTTTCAGCCCATCGAGCTGGCTGGCCATGAACGTCGACTGTTTCTCAGTCGCCTGAAAACGAATCTCGTACGAATGATTGATGTAGCTGTTGGCGACTTCATTTGCGACAGCGGCTGCGAAAACCGGATCGGGCGATCGATAACTGATCAGCAGCAGATTCGTCTTGGCGGGTCTGGCCACCGAAAGATAATTGAGCGAGACCGGAGCTTCCCCATGGGAAGGGTCTTTCGCCGCCACGGCCGGCGGAATGATTTTCAGCTTTTGCGCCACCGGCCGAAGCACTGAATCCGACTTGATCAACTGCAGCTGGGTGGTCAGGAACGCATCGGTATCGCTTACGGACGCACGCGCTCCGGCGGAGTCCTGGCCGATCACACTTTGTGGCGCCATCCTGTCGACATCGAGTGTCGCGGTGGATTCGTAATACGGCGTCAACCGGCTTGACACGATAATTGTGGCCGCAACCGCAATCCCTACAAACAGCAACAGCCGCCATTTATGGCGGCTTATCATCCACAAATAGTGCGAAAATGGCGTGGTATTATCGGCGGATTCGGGCTCCGGCGACGGCGCCGCCTGATAAAAAGCAATGCGCTCGACAGCGCCGGGCGAGCCCGGCTCGGGCGATCGCAGGGCGAGAGTCTTGTCGTTCATCATTCCGAAATTGTCTCTCGATTTGCAGTAATTCCCACGCTATAACCTAACACGAAACGGGCTTACCCCGCCTTGTCCGGCGCTATATTGTGCCGTCGGTGCGGTATAGCACGCCCTGAAATAACGCGCGCCAGACAAACCGGACAAGATCCGTGCGTTCTACCCGTGTGAACTACCCCTAGTGAACTACCCCGTGTGAACTACCCCAGTGAACTACCCCTGTGAACTACCCCTGTGAAACCCGGATGGCCTGGTCGAAATCATCGCGGATATCTTCAAAATCTTCAATGCCCACCGAAACCCGCACGTACTCGGGCCGAACGCCCGCCGCGGCCTGTTCCTCTTCGTTCAATTGCTGATGGGTGGTGGAAGCGGGATGGATTACCAGGGTTTTGGCATCCCCCAGGTTGGCAAGGTGGCTTGCGAGCTTCAAATTATTGATGAGCTTGATGCCAGCCTCTCTCCCCCCGCGGATACCGAACCCGACGATCGCGCCCGGGCCTGCGGGAATGTACTTTTTGGCATTCGCATGATGAGGATGACTGGGCAATCCCGGATAATTGACCCATTCCACCGAGGGGTGCCGCTCCAGCCATTCGGCAAACGCCTGCGCGTTGCGAACATGCCGTTCCATACGCAGATGCAGCGTTTCGATTCCCAGCAGAAACAGGAAGGCCGCAAAAGGGCTCATGGCCGCGCCGGTATCGCGCAGCCAGTGAGTCCGCATATGGATGATGTAAGCGATATTTCCGAGGGGCTTGAGGGCTTCGGTAAAGACGAGGCCGTGGTATGAGGGGTCGGGCTGCGTGAATTCCGGCCATTTGGCGGGATCGTCCGCCCAGGGAAAGCGCCCGCTATCGACGACCAGCCCGCCTACGTGGACCCCGTGCCCGCCCAGAAACTTTGTCGCGGAATAAATAGAGACGTCGATGCCGTGGTCGAACGGGCGGAAGAGAATCGGGGTGAGCACGGTATTGTCCATGAGCACCGGCAGTTTGTGGGAGTGGGCGATGTCCGAGATCGCCTGAAAGTCGGGCACGTCGTACTTCGGGTTGCCGATCGATTCCAGAAAAACCAGACGCGTTTTGTCATCGACCAGGGCGTGGATTTCCTCCGGATGATCGGGATTGAAGAAGCGCACCTCGATCCCAAGACCCTTGAGTGTCTGGGAAAAAAGCGTCCAGGTACCGCCGTAAAGGCTCGTGGCCGAAATGATGTTGTGCCCGGAATGCGCGATGGTGAGAATGGCGGCCGTCACCGCCGCCATGCCGCTGGCAAACGCGAGAGCCGCGGCGCCGCCCTCCAGAGCCGCCATGCGCTTTTCGAGAACATCGCAGGTCGGATTCATGATGCGCGAATAGATAAAGCCAAACTCCTTCAGCGCGAACAGACTGGCGGCGTGGTCGGTGTCGTGAAAGACATAGCTGGTGGTGCTGAAAATGGGGACCGCGAGGGCGCCCGTGGTGGGATCGGGCTCCTGTCCGGCATGCAGCGCCATGGTTCCGGGTCTGTGTTTCGATTCTGATTCGGACATTGGATCTCCGTTTCGCATCATACGATAATTGCCGCCGGTACGGTCCCCGGTTTCACTCCGGTGCTCGTTCTGGTGCTCGCTCTGGTGCTCGCTCTGGTGTTGGATCCGGTGTTCAAGGCGGGCGCGCCCAGCGGTGTGCCCCGCCGCAGTGTGCGAAACTGACGGCTTCATGGCAGGATTGCGGTGGTATGCCGCCGGCGGGCGGGTTCTGGTTGTCTCAGCGATGCTGCTGATGCCGACCGCCGGAGCCTTTCCACAAGATATTCAGCGGCAAGCCACCACAGCCGCGCCCGGACGGGAAGTTCTGCACTATCTGGTGGAATGGCGCCTGATTCCAGCGGGAACGGCGACGCTTACGTGGACACCGCTACCCCGTTCCGCTCCCATGGCTGGGGAAGTGCGACTGCATCTCGAATCGGGCGGGCTGGTGTCGCGCCTCTTCCACGTGAACGACGACTACACGGCAACGGTTGGGCAGAACTTCTGCGCGCAGAACACATTCCTTACAGCCCATGAGGGGACCCGAAACCGCGAGACCCGGGTCGTCTACGATTCTCTGGCGCACAGGGCTTCGTATCTTGAAAAAGACCTGGTTAAAAATACGTCAACCACGCACGAGGCGGATATCCCTACCTGCGTCCATGACGTGATCGGCGGGCTGATGGTGCTTCGCAATCTCAATCTGGAGCCGGGAAAGACTGCACAAATCCCGCTGAGCGACGGCAAAAAGTTCGTTCAGGCGAAGGTGGAATCGCAGCGCCGTGAGGATTTGAAAACAGACTTCGGGACGATAAAGACGATTCGCCACGAGGTTTTTGTGTTCGATAATGTGCTGTACAAACGGCCGGGCCATCTGCATATCTGGCTGACGGACGACGACCGGCATCTGCCGGTTCAGATCCAGGCGCGCTTTCAATTCACCATCGGGACGATCACGTTTCGACTGCAAAAAGATGCAGCTTCGCCTAAGGAGGCTTTGCCCAGGGAAGCCTTGCCCAGGGAAGACAAGCCGTGAGAATGTTGCTGATCCCGGTGCTGTCCGTATGCTGCTTCGGGCAGGCGAATGTGGCCGTCGAAGACCTGCCGCAGCTTGCTACGCGCATGGCGCAGCTGATGGAATCGACCGCTGTGGCGATTCCGGGCCTGGTTCGCGCCAGCGAGGCCCTGAGGCAGAACGCCGATGCGACCGTGGCCGATTTCCGGAAAGCGCCGCAGGATACTCAGCTGCTGAGTCTGTTCATTCGGCAGGTGAATGCCTACCTGGCCCTGAGCGACTCCGTTCCACGGCCGACGCCCTTTCCCGCGGAGGCCTCCCGGCAGCTGGCGGAACTGCGCGAGGATGTGGGGCGCATGGATCGGCACTTCGACGAGCTTCTTCTTTCCGTCGCCCAGGGTTTGCAGGCGCGGGCGGCGGACCCTTCCGAGCTGCAACGCTACGTTGAGGCGAACAGCAAGGTTCTGCCGCCTGGTAATCTGCCGCGGATCGTGTTTTTGGGAGATTCCATCACGGACGCGTGGCGGCTGAACGAGTATTTCACCGGGCGCGATTTCATCAATCGTGGGATCAGCGGCCAGACCACGCTTGAGATGCTGGGGAGATTCCCGAGCGACGTTACGGCCCTGCATCCGCAAGCGGTGCTCATTCTAGCCGGCACCAACGACCTGGGGCGCGGCGCGCCCGTGGCCGCTATAGAAAACAACCTCGCCACTATGGGCGACGTGGCTAAAGCGCACTCGATCCAGCCGCTGTTCGCATCCATACTGCCCGTCAGCGATTACCACAAAGACGCAGACCCGCAGTTTGAGACGACCAAAACTCATTCCCCCGACGCGATTCGGCAGATCAATAAATGGCTGCTCGATTATTGCCACCGTGAAGGATTTATATACGTGGATTACTACAGCCCGATGGCCGATACCAGTGGCTACCTGCGGAGCGATCTTTCGGACGACGGCCTGCACCCCAACGCCAGGGGATATCGCGTGATGGCGCCGATAGCGCTCGAAGCAATCGGGCGGGCCATCGCTGCCGCGCAGCCAAGCCCGCCCGGAGAAGCACCCAAACGGCGTTTCCGTATGCTGGGAAAGTAGTTTTGGAAAGTCAGATCGCCCGGCGGCCGGAAATGATCTGGATCAGGGCGACCACAATGGCGACCACGAGCAGAATGTGGATAAAGCCACCCATCGTATAGGAAGTGACCAAGCCGAGCAGCCACAGAATCAGTAGAATTACGAAAATCGTCCAAAGCATCGGGTATTTCTCCTCGCCGGAACTTTAGCACTTTCAGTGCCGAATCGGCGGGCGGGCGGCGACGGGGCTGTTACGATGACGAATCTGCGCATCGGAATCCATACCTCGCGCGCTCGGTCGCTCGAATATGCGGCCCTGAAGGCGCATGAGCTTGGCGCCAATACATTTCAGATTTTTTCGGCCAGTCCGCGGATGTGGCGGGCGTCGGTTCCCGACCCCACGGATATCGCCGCCATGAGGCGCGTGCGCGAGCGCTGCGATCTGTATCCGCTGGTCATTCACGTGAACTATCTGGTGAATCTGGCTACGCTCGACCCGGTGATTCGGGAAAAGTCGGTGGTATCGTTTCGCGGCGAGCTGGACCGGGCCGCAGCCATTGGCGCCGATTACCTGGTGGTGCATCCGGGCAATTACCGG
>JBDUBZ010000111.1:0-10607 GCA_040003745.1 Terriglobia bacterium | reverse complement strand
TTTCGGGCTCAGGATAACAACGCATGTCGTTTATTTGGGGTCGCTCAGAGGCGGAAAACAGTTCCGAAAAATGCCAGAACCTGATGAATGCAGGTGGTTTACAGTGACAAGCAAATTTTCACGATTACGTTGTGACTGGTAGGATGAGGAAGGTCGGCGGCAAGAGGAGACTTCAGGTGGCGAACATCAATTCCGGAGCGGATGACGACCGGCCGGTTCAGCATCGGTCACGAAAATCCAAAGCCATTGCGTGGATAAGTCAAAATCTTTTTGGCGGGGCTGTTTTTACCATTCGCCATGGAATAAATAAGGGAATGCGGTGGAAGGGCGGTCTTGGCTGGCTCCCCGTCAGCCCCGGCCAAAGCAAAGAAGCCGACTTTTGGATCGAGCTGTCTCGTGGCGGAAAACTCGCCGGGGTGGTCTATGATGTGGGCGCATTCGAGGGGGTGATGTCGCTGTTTTATTCGAAGACGGCAAAGGCGGTTGTGTCGTTCGAACCCGTGGCCGCGAACCGGCGCAGGCTCGTGAAGAACCTCGAGCTGAATCTTCTGAAACCGCGCATCATGCCGTGCGCTCTGGGCGAGGGTACGGAGACGCTCACCATCAGCTCGAATCCGCTGTTTGGCGGGTGCTCCAGTCTGGTACACAGCGGCGAATCTTCGGAGGGCGGGGAAGCGGTTTCAGTGGTGACGATGGACGGCCTGGTGGCGAGTGGGCAGATTCCGCCGCCGGATTTCATCAAGATCGACGTTGAGGGGTTCGAGCAGCCGGTTCTGCGCGGGGCTATGGAGACTCTGCAGACGCACAGGCCTCAGGTTTTTGTTGAGTTGCATGGGGATACCCGGGCGGAAAAACGGCGCAATGCCACGGGCGTTTTGGAGTTGCTGGAGCAGGCGGGTTTTGCTCGGGTCCTGCATGTGGAGAGCAATCGGTACGTTCGCTCGAACGAAGGTGATGACGTGCCGTGCGAGGGTCACTTCTATGCCGACTGGCAGGCGTAGTTTCCGCGAACGAGGTGTGAAGGCAAGTCGGAGGCAAAGAGCAGCTGAAAGCAGCCGGTCGCGAGTTGATACGGACTGTCTTTACTCCGGGTTGTAGATGAACGCAAGGTCTCAGTTGGTCACATGAGCCAGCACGGCTGAAGCGCTCATCCGCGCTACTTTGAAAGCCTTCTCCCGGTGATGCGGCGCCACGCAGAAGCGGAAGGCCAGAGGTCCGTATAACAGCATCATCAGCGTTCCGGCGAGCAGCAGTTCGGGCACCGTGCGGCCGGGGATGAAGCGGGTCCGCAGCACTGTCATGAACACCCACGCCATCGCACCCAGCGCAGCCGGCGTCGCATAGATGCGAGCCGCATAACGCAACGGGTTGATGCCCAGGACATTCGACACCAGGCAACACAGTACGATGCCGCGATTGATCGTCATCAACGTGGCGATCACCCAGGCGGCGCCGTAGAGGCCATAGGGTCCGAGCACGAGCGTCAGTCCGGCAACGGTCAACCCCGCCTCAAGCAGCAGCAGCCTCGAATACAATTTGTGCCGCCCCATGCCAAAAAGGATCGACACGGAATTGGTCTGTCCCGAAAAAACGGTTTCTCCGATCAACAATACCGGCAGAAGATAAGCACAGTTGCGCGCGAAATCGGGGCGGATCCAAAGGCTGTAAAGTTGAAAGCCGTAGGTCAGCAGGAACACCGCCAGCGGCGTGAAAAGCGTGAAGCAATAGCGATTGGAATACACCGCGAGATTGACGAGTTCATCCGACTGGCCGCGCGCCATCAGCTCCGATGCGTTGGGAGCCGTGACCATGCCGATCCGTCCGAAGCCATCGGTCGTGTACTCGAGAATCCTCGTGGGCACCTGCCAGTAAGCGAAAAAACGGATGGGCAGAAAGCGCGCAATCAGGACCGGAATGCTGCGCGTTAAAAGCAGATTGGAAACGATCGCGGTAAACGTGTGAATCCCGTAGTGCATCATCCGCTTCATCATGGCGAAGGACGATAACGTATAGGACACGCGAACCCGTGGAACGGCCGAGCGGAAGAACCTCCAGGTGAAGGCGTACCCGGTGACCTGAGCCGCCAGCAGCATGTAGCCCATCTGTTCAATACCGCCGCCGCGCACCAGCAGGATGAGGATACCCGCCGTACGAATCGTCATAGAAATGATCCAGACGCGGTTCGTGAGATCGAATCGCTGATGGCCTTCGAGGCAGGCGCTGAAGACATTCGACACCATCCCCATAGCCCAGCTGAGCCCCACTATCCGAACGAGCAGGATGAACTCGGGCTCGTGAATGTTGAAGAATACCGCGAGCCACGGCGCAATGAGGAAACTGCCGGTCAGCACGATAGACGCCGCGATCGTGGTGTACATCAGACCCGTGCTGAGCAGAACGCTCATGCTGTCGAAATCTTCGAGCGCCTGAAATTCAGCCGAGAACTTGAGCGTGGCGGAGCGAAACCCGAAATCGATCAGCCAGTAGTATTCGACCAGAGACAGCGCCAGCGCCCAGATGCCGAAGTGAGTCTCACCCACCCTGCGAATGATGTAGGGCGAGATGAAGAAGCCGATCAGGATCGTGAGGATGACTCCGGCCCAGCTCCACAACACGTTCGAAATATATTTTTGTACGCGGCTCACACGAGAACCGGCGGCTGGGAACAGGTCTGAGAAGTTGCCAGCGCGTCCTGATCCGCAAACCACCGCTCCAGCACGAGCAGCGACCACAAGACAGGCGAATTATCGCGGCGGTTTTGCTGGTGTTCGTCCAGCATCACCTTGACGACCGATTCGGACACGATGCCGCGACCGATGAAGGCTCGCGAGCGCAGCAGATCGTGCAGCATGGGCCGCAGCGGGCCCCGGAACCACTGTGCCAGCGGCACGGCAAAGCCTTTTTTAGGGCGGTTCAACAGGCCAGGAGGCAGCCGGTCTTTCATAGCTTCGATCAGAATCAGTTTTCCTTTGCCATCGCGCGTCTTCCAGGAATTCGGTATCGTCCAGGCGAGCTCCGCCAGCTTGTGATCGAGCAGCGGACAGCGCACTTCGAGAGAATTCGCCATCGACATTCGATCCATTTTGACAAGAATGTCACCCGAAAGCTTGGTGGTGGCTTCAAACTGCAGAGCCTGCGAAAGGCAATCGCTCTGGTCGGGAAGAACCTCCGGGAACAGCCGCCGCCACTCCTCGCCTGTCGGGGGGACCTGCCATTCGGGCCGGAAGAGCCGGGTCCGCAGATAGTATTGCGCGGACGATCCGGCGAGTTCTATGTAGCGTTCGAACGCCGACGGCCTGCTGACCGTACGCAGGAAATTTTTCCCATAGGCCGAATACGGCAGCATGTGGCCGAGCGCTCCCGCGGCTTTCTTCAGCGGCGCGGGCCATGCTTCATAGCGGCGGAAATTCTCGACATAGAAGAACGAATGATAGCCGCCGAATAACTCGTCGCCGCCATCGCCGCTGAGCGCCACCTTGACTTCGCGCGCCGCCATTTGCGACACGAGGTAAGACGGAATAGCCGAGCTGTCGGCGAACGGCTCATCGAAAGCCTGAATCAGTTTAGGAACGAGTTCAATGGCGTCGGGCTCGACCGTCAGCTCATGATGGTCGGTGCCGTAGAACTGCGCCGATTCGGCGGCATACGGCATCTCGTTGAAGCCGTTTTCGCGGAATCCAATGGAAAACGTACGAACGCGCTGGTTCGATTGGCGGGCCATCGAAGCCACCACGAGAGTGGAATCGAGTCCACCACTGAGGAACGCGCCCAGAGGCACGTCGGCAATCATGCGCAGGCGCACGGATTCATCAAAGACGTCGCGAATCTGCTGGCAGACATCCTCGCGCGACAGCCCGGCGGGCTCCGTTTCCTGCGGATGAGGCAGAGCCCAGTAGCGACCAGTCCGGGCGCTCCCGCCGGGCTGAATGGTAAGCCAATGCGCCGGGCGAAGCTTCCGAATGCCCTTGTAGGCGGACCATGGATCGGGAATGTAGCCGAGCTGCAGATAGAGGCGGATGGCCTCGGGATCCATCTCCATGGGCACGCCCGCGGCGCGCAGGCACTTCAGCTCGCTCCCGAAGTAAAACCCTTTGGGCGTTTCCGCGTAGTAGAGAGGCTTCTTGCCGAAGCGGTCCCGCACCAGCGTGAGGCGCTTTTCAGTGGAATCCCAGATCGCGTAGGCGAACATGCCGCGAAGCTGCGCAATACCTTCGACGCCCCATTCTTCGTGCAGATGGATCAGCGTTTCCGTATCGCTGTTCGTCGTGAAGCGATGCCCGCGAGCAATCAGCTCCGGCCGAAGGTCTTGATAGTTGTAAATTTCGCCATTGAAAACCACCCAGGACGAGCCGTCTTCGTTAGAGATGGGCTGATGTCCGGAGGCAAGGTCGATGATGCTGAGCCGGCGCATGCCAATGCCGCAGGGACCGTCCGCAAGTGTGCCCTCATCGTCCGGGCCGCGGTGCCTGATGGTCGCGCACATCGCCTGCACAAGAGCCCGATCGGCGCTCCCCGAGTTGAGTAAATAACCGGCAATTCCACACATGGGGCGCTTTCCCCATTATGGCAGCGATGTCCGGCGTCCGATGTATTACCAGACTTTGCAGGCTTTATCCCGCACCATGGGCTGGCCCAGCCTGCACGAGAACGCGGCCTGAAATTCCGGCATGTTCGAGACCACTCCATTGATGCGAAATTCGTTGGGAGAGTGCGGATTTGTGATCGCGCCCATGCGCAGGTTTTCGGGGCGTTCGGTGCCGCACGCCCATTGCGCCATGCCGATGAAGAAGCGCTGATCGGGCGTGAAGCCATCGATGGGAGGCAGGGTCTTGCCCTTGTTCACGGCCTTCCAGGCGATGTAGGCGAGCAGAGTGCCGCCAAGGTCCGCGATGTCCTCTCCCATGGTGAGCTTGCCGTTAATTTTGATGTCGTCGACCACGGTAAATTGAGAGTATTCGTCGGAAACGCATTGGGCGCGCTTTTCGAATTCGGCGGCATCGGCCGCGGTCCACCAGTCATGCAGATTCCCTTTGGCATCGAACTGGCGGCCTTCATCGTCAAACCCGTGGGTCAATTCGTGGCCGATGGTGGCGCCAGTATTGCCGTAATTCGGTGCATCATCCATCTTCGGATCGAACAGGGGAGGCTGCAGAACGCCCGCGGGAAAGTTGATGTCGTTCATCTGGGGGTCGTAATAGGCGTTTACGGTGGGCGGCGAGATTCCCCATTCGGAATGGTCGACCGGCCGGTCTATCTTATTCAGCTCGCGACGGGATTCGAAGGCGACCGCGCGTTCCATGTCACCCAGGAAATCGTCGGGACGAATAACAACGGAGCTGTAGTCGCGCCATTTGTCCGGATAGCCGATTTTGTTGGCGATTCCGTGCAATTTCAGCAGCGCCTGCTGTTTGGTGGCCGGGCTCATCCAGGGGAGCGCCTCGATTTCCGCTTGCATGGCCGCTTCGATTTCCTTCGTCATAGCGACGGCCCGCGCCTTCGTTTCCGGGGTGAATGTCTTTTCGACGAAGACCTGGCCTAGGGCCTCGCCGAGCGTGTGATCCACCAGCTGCACACAGCGCTTCCAGCGAGGCTGCATGGCGGTCACTCCGCGCAGGTATCTGGACGAAAAATTGAAATCGGCTTCAACGAACGGGGCAGAGAGGAAACGCGCTTTGGCGTGGATCAGGTGCCAGCGAAGATAGGTCTTGAGGTCATCAAGCGGATTGGTCTTGAACTGCGTTTCGAGTTCTTTGTAGAACGCGGGTTCGGTCACATTGACCTGCGTGATGGGCGGCGCTCCCAGAGCGGCGAAATAATCGCTCCAGCGGAATGACGGCGTCAGGGCCTGCAATTCGGTGCGGCTCATCTTGTGGAAGAGCTTGTAGGGGTCGCGCTGGTCCACACGGGTCAGCGAAGCTTTCGCGAGGGCCGTTTCGATGCGCATGACCGTCTTCGCACCGGCGGCGGCGACGTTGGGGGAATCGCCCAGAAGCTGGAACATTTGCGCCACATGCGCCAGGTATTTCTGGCGGATTTCCTCGGATTTCGGGTCCGTTTTGGTGTAGTAATCGCGATCGGGCAGACCGAGCCCTCCGGCGGTAGCGAAGGCAATGACCGAAGAGGAATCGGCAAAATCCTGATTGGAGCCGAAGTCGAAGAACATGCTGCTGGCGTAGAGCGTAAGATGTTGGTGCGCGAGCAGCGCCGGCAGATCGGCCAGGGATTTCAGGCCGGCGATCTGCTTGAGCGAAGCATCGAGAGGCGTGCCACCCGCCTTCTCAACTGTCGCTTCATTCATGCAGGCGCCGAAGAGATCGCCGATCTTCTGCTGGCTGGCGGTGCGTGTCGGAGAGGGCTTTGCGGCCTGCTGCAGAAGGCCCCAAAGATAGAGCTGGTTCTCGTAGGTCAGCTTGGCGTATACGTCCCAGCGCGCCTGATCGGGCGGGATGGGATTGTCCTTAATCCATGTGCCGCAGGAGTATTGGTAGAAGTTCTCGCAGGGCTGGACCGATCGATCCATGGCCTTGATGTCGAGGCCGGGAGTATAGGGCAGCGTGGTGAGTGGCTGCTGGGCAAACAGGCAGGGCAGAGCGAGGAACAAAGCCGCGAGAAAGCGCATGCTTCGTTTTAGCATGCGCTTTCCGCGCCGGCCCGGCTTATGCCAGATCGAATTTGGTCTGGTGCAGCAGCGGATCGCTCTTCACCATCACGCTCTTGCCGACGATCTCTTCAATCTCCTGCAGGAACTGATTCTGATTGCTCTTGAGGATCTTGCCGACTTCGGGGTTCACCCGAAGCACGATGTTGTTGTGCTCGTCGACCAGCGCCTTGCGCAGGCGCTGTGCTTCCTGCAGAATCTCGCCAATCACCGTCTGGGCGCTCTTCACATAGCCGGCGCCTTCGCAGTAAGGGCACGGCGCGCATAACGTCCGTTCGAGCGACTGCTTCACGCGCTTGCGGGTGATCGCCACCAAACCGAAATCGTTGAACTGCAGAATTTTGTAAGGCGCACGGTCCGCCCGCATCGTTTCTTCAAGAACCTGCATTACTTTCTGGCGGTTCTTGCGCTCATCCATATCGATGAAGTCGACCACGATGATGCCGCCCAGATCGCGCAGGCGAATCTGCCGCACAATTTCCTTAATGGCGTCGGTATTGATCTTGACGATGGTATCTTCCAGCCGGTTCGACTTGCCGACATACTTGCCGGTGTTGATATCGATCGCGACCAGCGCTTCGGTCTGGTTGATAACGATGTATCCGCCCGATTTCAGCCAGACTTTCGGGCGCAGCGCTTTTTCAAGCTCGCTCGTGATCCCGAATTCGTCGAAGATCGGGCTCGGCCTGGTGTAAAGCTTCACCCGGCCCACCAGCAGCGGTTGAAAACGCTGAACGAAGCGCAGAATGCTCTCGAAGAGCTCTTCGCCATCCACCCAGATTGTTTTGAACGAGGTCGTAAGCTGGTCGCGCAGAATACGCTGCACCAGATCGAGATCGTGATGCAGCAGGACTGGCGCGGGCCGCTTCTCCGCCTTCTGACGCATGTCGAGCCAGAGGTTATAGAGGAAATGCATGTCGTTCTTCAGTTCCTCTTCACTCTTGCCATCGGCGGCCGTGCGGCAGATGAAGCCGCCGGGAATGCCCTGACGATGCGTCTGCACGATGCGCTTCAGGCGCTGGCGTTCTTCGTCGGATGGGATCTTGCGGGAGACGCCGGCGTGATCGACAGTCGGCATGTACACGACGAACCGGCCGGGGAGCGCGATGTGCGACGTGATGCGGGCGCCCTTCTGGCCAAGAGGTTCTTTGGCTATCTGAACGATGATTTCCTGGCCTTCCTTCAGCAGATCCGAAATAGAAGGCAATACCGGCCGTTCGCGCTCCGGACGCTCAGTTCGCTCGGGATGGTCAGTTGCCTCGCTGGGTTCGTTACGTTCGCTGCGGGCCGGTCTTTCCGGACGCTCCTGCCGTTCTCCCCTCTCGGAACGGGGCTGCCTTTCCGGCCTCCCATTTCGTTCCTGGCGGTCGGGGCGGTCCTGACGCTCCGGGCGGTCCTGACGCTCGCCGCGGGGTCTGTCTCCTTCCTTCTGTTCGGGCCGGGGTTCCGCGACTGCATGAACGGTCTTGTCGCTCGTCTCCTCCGAACCGGGCTCCGCCGGATCGCTCCCAGCGGCCTTGCGATCTTCGCCCGGACCGCCACGCATTTTACGGCGCATGCGGCGAGAAGCCCGGTGCGGATAGCGATGACCCTGTTCACGCAGGGCCGCTGTGAGGCTGGTCGGGATGCGCGCCGGTTCCGGGCCTTCTTCTTCCGCTGCACTCCCGGCGGCAGTCTCAGGGCCTAACTCGGCGCCAGGCTCGGTGGAAGTCTCCGCGGCAAACTCAGACTCGAATTCGTCCGATTCCGGTTGCGAGCTCTCATCGTCACTCTCATCCTCAATGAGTTCAAGCGCGAGCGGCTCAGAGACCTCAATTTCAGGCGCGGCTATTTCGGTTTTTTCGATGGCTTCGAGAGCTTCCGTCTCCCAGAACGGCGCGGCGCTCAATCCCGCGAGCGGATGCTCCGCCGGAAGTGGCGGCTCGATCTCTGCAATCTCCAGGACGGATATCGATTCAAAGTGCACATGATTCGTTTCCGCCTCGGGCTCCGGCTCCGATTCCTGCTCCACAGCCAATTTAGCTGCATGGGCGGGGGGCTCGTCGGGCCCGGCCTCAGCACTGGGCGCGTGGGGTTCATCCAGATGCTGGTGCGCTCTGGGATCTTCGACCTCTTCTGGTTCGGGCCCTTCCGAGCTTGAATACTTAGCGAGCGACTCCCCTGGAAGAACCATGAAATCTTCGTCCAGCCGAATGCGATTTACAAAGGATGTCGTTGGGGTGAAAATCGGCGGAGGCGTAGCAGTTTCGACCGCCAGTGGAGTTCCCGCTTCCTCCGCTTCTTCCGCTTCGTCGTCACCCGCCGCTGGCGAGTAAAATTTCGATTCGGGGATTCCCCCAGGGGCGGGCCGGCCACCACGCCGCCTGCGTCCACGCCGGCCGCGGCGATCACCGCCACCATCCGGACGCGGCTCGCGGTTCTGTTCATCGCGACGCGGTCCCTGAGCGATGGGAATCGGTCCGGCTGAGATGGTCTCGGCCGCCGGGGGCACCAGCCTCAAGGCGTCTCTTACGGGGGCGTCTCTTCCGGCTTCAGGCCTCGTGGATTCGGTCCGCTCGGCAGAGATGACGCCGGACTTTTCCAGTTTGAGAATCTTTTCCTCGACGGTGCTGACTACGGCGTCGTATTCTTCGTTGTCCTCGAAGAAATCGGAGACATAGAGGAACGCGTCGCGTTCCAGTCCGATATCCACAAATGCGGATTGCATTCCGGGGAGGACGCGGGTAACGCGCCCCTTATGAATACTGCCGGCGAGGGAATACTCTTTTTCGCGCTCGTGGAAGATCTCGACCAGCTGGTCGTCTTCAAGAATCGCGACTCTCGTCTCGTGTTTACCGGTCGAGACGATCAGTTCTTTCGACATTGCTCTCTCCCGTTGGGCTCCCATTTGAAGAGCTCGGGCCCGGAAGATTCTGAACCGATTTCGAAGTACTGCGCCCTGCGTAAGGATCGTCTGGGCCCCTCCAGCAACCTTGCGGAGGGTCTTGCTCGACCGTGTAGCTAAAGTCTCACGCCAGCCGGAGGGTGGAGGCTAAGAAATACTAATAAATGCAGCCATAATTCGTCTCGCACTCAACACCCAGCATCGGCTCAAAGGGGAACCTCTCATCGGACTACGCCTGCGCGCTCCAGAGTCTCTTATGGCTCCCAACTTTACTCTCAATAAAAACGTGTAACTATTTACTTTTAATAAAAAGGTGTAACACCCTGAGCGGATTCCAGAAACGGCCTCTGCCGCCCCTCCCATCCACCAAAATCAATTTCCAGAACCAGACAGCGGACGAATCCCGTTTTGGCGGAGCCGTCTCACTTCCCAGTCGAACACTCACCAGTATATGAGATAAAAGGCGCGGCGCGGGCGGGATTTCAATTCACAGGGCTTCAATTCACAAATCGGCGGACCCGGACGCTGTTCACCAGCCCCAGCATCAGAAAGGTCGACCAGATGCTCGAACCGCCATAACTCATCAAGGGCAGAGGGATACCGGTCACGGGCATTCGGCCCACCACCATCCCCACATTGACCAGGATGTGAAACAACAGCAGAGACCCCACGCCCATGCAGATATACATTCCCGCGCGGTCGGGCGCCGTCTGGGCGTCCTGAACCACCTGCATCAGCAGGATGAAGTAGAGGATCATCACGAACACGACGCCGATGAAGCCGTGCTCCTCGGCAAAGGCGGAAAAAATGAAGTCCGTGTGGGGTACCGGCAGGAAACGCAGCTGGGTCTGGCTTCCTTTAGTAATTCCCTTACCCCAGGTGCCGCCCGCGCCTACGGCAATTTTCGACTGGATCAGCTGATAACCCGTACCCTGGGGATCGCGCTCCGGGTCGAGAAAACTCACGATCCGGCCTTTCTGGTAAGGCTGCAGACTTGAAAAGGCGATCGGGACCAGCACCAGCGCCACCATTCCAATTGTGGCCCAGTATTTCCACGGCAGGCCC
>JBDUBZ010000409.1:0-3155 GCA_040003745.1 Terriglobia bacterium | reverse complement strand
GGGAGACTTCCGCGACGGCTTTTTCCGCATCGGCCTCTGGCTTCGTAGAGGCCTTGGTGAAAACGGAAATCGCGACATGGCCCAGATCGCCAGGCAGCGTAATGACGCCCACGTCGTCGGCGATTCCGCCCAGCGTGCCGGTCTTATGGGCCACATCCGTACCGGTGGGCAGCATGCCCTTGATGCGAGACTTGCCGGTTTGGCATCGCTCCATCATGCCCAGCAGAACAGCCGCATTCTCGGGTTGTAGGAGGTCCTTCTTCCAGATGTGGACCAGCAGTTTCGTCATGTCGTCGGGAGTGGCTGTATCGCGCGGGTCGGCCCACTGCTTGCGGCGCGCGCGCATGTGCTCGGCTTCGGGAACGGCCCTATAGAGCCGATCCCACATGTCGCGATTCCACTGGGCTTCGGGCGGGATGCTCTTTGCGCCCATCCAGTCGGAAACCAGGATCGCGATGGAACGGTCTACGCGGATTCCGTTCAAACCGAGAGCCCGCATGCGGGCAGTCACCTCGGCCGGGCCGCCGGCCTCCCGGAGCACGATATCCGCCGCCGTGTTGTCACTGATAACGAGCATCAGTTCCATGTAGTTCTCAAGCGAAAGGGAAACGCCCGGGTGAAAGATCAGCTCGGAGATCGTCCCGCTGCCCGGATGCAGGTCGGCGGGCGTCAGCGGCACCATCTTGCCGAGGCTGAGCTTACCCTGATCGACCAGGGTCATCAACTGCACCGCGAAAGGGATCTTCACCGCGCTGGCCATCGGGAACGCCTCGTCGCCGTGCACCGAGACCGACCGGCCGCTCTCGATGTGAATCGCGCTGACGCCCACGACGCCGTCGGTGGCATGTGAGACCAGCGCGATCTGTTGTTCGAGGCGCTTTTGCGCCGTTGCCAGTTGAAACGCGAACAGAAGAAGCAACAGGAGACGCATGATTAGTAATCGTAACGCTTACGCTGCCGAGCGCATTTGGAAAGTAACGGAACAGCAGCCAGTGGTTCGCCGTCGACCGTCAGAGCCGCTCGGGCGAAACCGAATCCTCCGCCAGAATCTCAACAGAGTTGCCCGCGGGGTCTTTCACGTAACAGGAGCGTGTACCGTCGCGATGAGTCTTCAGTTCTCCGAACTGTTCCGCCGTTCCACTCACGAAACCGATGTGGGCGGGGTGTTGATCGGGAATCACGAGCGCCAGCTGGATGTTGTCGAACGCGAGCAGAGCCCACGTCTCGTCCTGATACTTCACTTCACATTGAAACGTGCGCTTGTACCAATCGACCGAGCCAGCGACGTCGCTCACGGGAATCGCCACGTGATGGATGGAATCGAGACGGGTCATGTCTGATTTTAACCGGTAAGGCGTTTGCGAATTCCGGCCATCATTCTCAGCAGCAACCGCAGCGGATTGCGAAGGTAGCCGTGAATCTCACGATCGAGCGCCGCTGCGCGTCTGGTCTGTTCGGCCAGATCGGCCTCGAGCCGCAGAGCCCAGCGGGTACGCTCGTTCAATTGCTCTTGAAGGCGCTCCGCCCATAGCGTGCGGTCTTCGACATCGGCCTGGAGGCTGGTGGCATGGGCCTTGATAATTCCGACAGAGGTTGTCAGTTCGGCGGTTTGCTCACACAGGCTAAGAGCCCAGGCGGTCCTGGCCTGCATGTCCCGGTCGAGACTTTTCGCCCACGCGGTGCGCTCATCAAGCTGCCGCTCCAGACTTTCCCCCCATGCGAGCCTCGCGGAGGACTCGCGTTCGAGATCGTGCGCCCATACGAGCCTCGCAGAGGACTCGCGTTCGAGATCGTGTGCCCAGGCGGTCTGCCGACGGACCAGGCCCGCGGAATCGACGAGCATGGCACAGGTCTTCTCCAGTTCGCGAACGGGAGTATCGGGCCAGTCGCGCCATTGGTAGACCGGGCCGGGGAAGACCACCGTGTGGCTGGCACGGGCGGACGGACGAAGGCAGAATGACGGGGAGAGATTCCCGGGGAAGGCGCAGCACTCCGCTGGTTCGGCGCTGACGACCGCCATCATGTGCGTCGGCGAGAGGCGCCCGGATGCGATCTGCGCCTCGTCGCATTGATGCACGCGATCGATGAAGGCGCGGTCGCATTCCCGCGACACATCGAAATTCGGTCCAAACGAGCGGTCGATAAAGGGATCTATAGCGTTGCCGAAAGGGAAGAAGAAGCGAAAATGAAAATCGTTCAAAAGGAGAGGAAGAATATCCTGTGCCCTTACACCTTCAAACCCTTCGCAGGAACAATCGTGATCGGCGAAGATTTCCTCGTAGCAGAGAGCCCGGCGATTCCAGCGGTATGAAGGGGGAAGTTTTCTCCAGAATTCATGAACGATCTCAAGCGCCTCCGGCCAGCGGAGATGGCCGTTGCGCCCAATGATGTCCGAGATAACGAAACGGCCGCCGGGCCGCAGCGCGCGCTTGATCTCTCCGAACAGACTCTCCAGACTGAGAACGTGGTGGAGAGACTGATTGGCAATGACCGCGTCATATTCCGCTTGGGGTATCCAGTGGTTCAGATCGCTTTGAACGAAGGCGAGGAGATCTTCAACGCCGGCCCGCCTGGCCGATAGCCTGGCCCGTTCCAGCATGGCCGGATTGAGCTCCAGACAATCGAGTACAAAATCGTCATGGCCTGCTTTGCGCAATGCCAGCGCGAGCGAGATTTCCAGATCGCAATTGCCGGCACCGAGGCTCGCGAAGCGGCGGCGGCCCGGAGTTTCCTGGACGAGATTTTGCAGGAAGAGATCGGTTGGTCCCGCGACGCCCAAAGCATTCAGCGCCGGTAGTACGTGGTGGGTTGACCAGTAGTGGAAGACCGGGGGAAGGTCATGAATATCGACGCGGTCTTCATAGACCCGCACCTCAGCTGCCAGGGCTTGCTCGTATTCCGCAGACTTTGAGAAGGGAGTCAGCACTCTTGTGGCAGGATACATCGCGCTGTATTCCCAGGGATAGACCGGTTGTATAAAACGGGCGACCCCGGAAAGAGATCGCCCATCAGCCGCCCTCAGCGCGGTGAACTATTTACGACTTCTGCAGGCGCACAACAACGCTTGCCAGGGTGTTACCACCGGTGATACCGAGGTTTCCGCTGACATCCTGAAGATAGAACGTGGTTCCGTCCGTGACCCACGGACCGGTCGC
>JBDUBZ010000408.1:0-3158 GCA_040003745.1 Terriglobia bacterium | reverse complement strand
ACCGGGATCGTTCGGCTGTATAACCCGGGAGGTCTCGGCGAAGCACAGCTGGCCGGGCGAATTCAGGCGCTGCTGGCGAAATAAGGGAAAACCGTTACTGCCCGATGAGCTTCAAATCATCGCCCCGCAGAATGGCGCCGGCGGCCTCAATCCGCCGCGCTCCGTCGCTGATACGAAGCAGTAACTGGCCGCTATTTTGCGTTTCGGCGGTTCCGGTGAAGGTATTGCCTCCAATCGCCATGACGAGATCGGTAAGCCTGAGTCTGGGGCTGCGCGCGTTCCAGGCCCAGGCAAACTGGCCCTCAATCGTATCCCAGGTCTCAAGCGACGCCAGATCGATGCGCCGCCCTTTGAAGGCCCCTTCGGCGGTCATATTCGACAACAACTCCGTGCCCGTACCGGAGGTCTTCAGTGAGGCCTCCGCCTCTACAGTGCCCGATCGCCAGGGCACACCGGCGATCTTTCCCGTCAGTCGATAGTTCGGCTGCCGCTCCGCCAGATCGACGATGCCGGCGCCCGAGAAGACGGCCTTTTCCAGTTGTCCCTGAAGGCCGCTCAAACGGACCTGGGCGCCATCCCAGATAACGCGGGTTTTGATCTTCGTAAAGTGCTGGGAGCCGAGATCGAGCGCCGCGGCCTGAATGACACCATCGGCATGCATGGCGCGCATCCAGCCGGGCTCGGGCACACGGCCGAAATTGAAGGCGTAGTTCAGGAACGACCCGCGCCGCAGAGTGGGCTGCAACAGTTTTTCGAGTGCCGCTCCGCTGGCGTGCGCAACCGTCAGGCGAAACCCGTGGGGATGAGCCTCCGCGGGATCGTAACGGTATTCGCCCTGCCCTGCGATTCCGGCGATCAAGAAGCTGAGCCGCTTCAGCTCAATGCGCGAATCGTCAACGGCGGCGTCTGCCGAGACGACGTGTACGGGTTCATTGAAGGCTTCGAAGGGAATGTCCGCGTCCTTCAAATGGAATTCGCCGCGCCAATGTCCGGGTGCATTGGCGGCGTCTTCGGCAAATTGCAGACTGCCGCTCCATGTCCCCGACGTCGCCGGGCCGAGCAGAGGCACGCCGGCTACGGAGATTTGCCGGCCGAGCGAGGCAATCGACATCCCCTCGGTAGAAAGCCCGATCGCGACATGGTTCGACGCAACGTCATAGCTTCCTGCCAGCGTAGCGGTTTCGTTGCCGGTATTGGCGATGGTGGCAGGCGCGAGCGAGATGGAAGAACCTTCGAAGCGGAGTTGTGCGTCATCCATTCGCAGAGGAGGAGCGCCCGCTACCTGCAGCGTTGAGCCGGTGAGCTGCAACTGTCCATCCATGCGGGGCGCGCCTTCGGGCATGGAATAGCCCACGGCGCCCTGAACAGTGCCTTCGAGCGCCAGCTCGGCCGGAACCTTCAGGCCGAGGCTGCGGCCCACGGCGAGAATTGGCGACAGCGACACACCATTGAAGATCGCGTTCATGCCCCAGCGGGGGCGGCCGAGATAATCCGCCACGCGATAGCGAACATCGAAAGGGGGCTGTTTGCCCGCAAGGGTGGCGCGCAGTTCCACGACCTGACCGGGAAGGTTTATGGAACCGTCCAGGGCGAAAGGCCAGGAGGTGGTTCCGGCGGGAGGAGGCTGGTTCCAGCCGTGAATGTCATCGACGGTCACGCGGCCCGCGATGCCCACGCGGGAAAGAGGTCCGCTCAGGTGCGCATCACCGGAAATGTGGCCATGCACGCCCGACTCGGTGCCCTGAACCAGCGTCAGCATGTCACCGAGTTCGCTCTTCTCAAGCTTCACGTCCAGCGTGAAGACACTGCCCCGGGGGATCCACTGTCCGCGCGCGAGGAAGTACCCGAAACCTCGGGCAGGGCGGTCAGTACGGGCCGGCTCCGCATGCACGCGCACGGTCCAGGCGCCGCCCGATTCCGAGGGCGGCCACAGATCGACATCCGTATGGAGCAGATAGAAGACGGCTTTGGTGTCTCGGAACTTAAAATTCACGCGGCCGTCGATCATGTGAATGTTGGGGAAGGTGGTCAGGAGATTGGGGCGCAGCAGCGTGGCAAAGTTCCAGCGGACGTCGTTCTGACTCGGTACATCGTTCTTATTGCCCTCGACGCGCGTCATGTTGAGACTGGTCTCTTCGAGATCCACTGAGGCGAAGGCGAGCGGTCCTCCAAACAATGCAGAGATGCGGGGGCGGGCGCGCAGAGTGGTCACGTAGGCCATGGGCTCCGGGCCGATGGCGGGATCTTCCGAAACGACCACGTCGTGAATGGTGAAGCCGGGTACAGGCAGCAGACGGAACTGCACGATGCCGATCTTCACTTTGCGGCCGAGAGCGTTTTCAAGGGCGGCGCGGATGGGCTCGCGGTAACGTGCGGCGCTGATGTAGGGGACATACCAGGCGGCGAGGGCCAGCAGGGTCAGCGCGAGAAAAATCCAGCGCGGCCGTATTTTCACCATCATCCTCATCGGCGGTCTGCCTCGCGCGCGAGAAGAGCATTGTATAGAGCGGGGTCGTCCACGTCGTCCGAAATGCCGGGGTCGTTTACCTCGATGTATTCGATGGACGCCGCGTGGCGATCGATGACGTCGCGAACCTTTGCCGTTGCCGCTTCGGCGAGGATTTCGGCGGCGATACCGGGACCGACTATAACGGGATGTCCACGGCGCCCGTTCATGCGCGGAATCGCGATCGGGGCTGCAGACGCGATCAGAGCCCTAAGCGTGGTGGCGAGGGGGCTGGGATGATCGACCAGCGTGAACAGCACGCGCGAGCTTTCGACCTCACGCAGGCCGGTCTGCAGCGAGGTCAGCATGCCCGCCTTGTAGTTGCGATTGACTACCGTCGTTACACCCGCCGGGGCCAGGGTGGCGAGACGATCGCCATCGGCGCCGAAGACTGCAATCACGGGCGAACAGAACGGCTTCAGAATTTCCGCCAGCACGGAAAGAAAGGTGCCATCGCGGAACGGCAGCAGGGCTTTGGGCGAACCCATGCGCTTCGATTCTCCCCCACACAGAATGATTGCGGGAAGGCTCACTGCAACAGGGCGCGCAGACGTTCATCCGCGAACACCGACTTTGACAACGACCGCCAGTTCCCTTCGGGATCGAGCGCCGCTGATCAGCCCACGGATTTCAGGACCCAGACGCCGTCTTC
>JBDUBZ010000110.1:0-10643 GCA_040003745.1 Terriglobia bacterium | reverse complement strand
TGTCGCCGACTTCCATCCAGATGCGCAGCGGTTTGACCGGACTTCTGGAAATAAGACTCTCATGGAATTCCCAGGCGCCGTGAGGATGCTCAGCGCTGTGCGGCCACTGCTGGTTCACGTAGGTGCCAGAGTAAGTCAGTACGCGGTGATAAAGCTCCGGGTGATACCAGGCCATGATCAAGGCGGCCGAACCGCCGGAACTGCCGCCCATGGTCGCGCGTCCCTCGGGATCTTTGGTCAGTTTCACGCCGGCCTGCTTTTCAACCAGCGGCAGGACTTCTTTCTCGATGAATTCCCCATACAGCCCCGACATCGTGTCATATTCGAGACCGCGCTGGCTGCCCTGAGCATCACCCGAACCGTTCCCGATGGAAATGGCAACCATGGCCGGTACGCGTTTCTCGGAGATCATGTTGTCGAGAACCGTGAACAGGGCGGTGTCGATCCCATCGGCTCCGACGATGAAGGGCGCGGGTGTGCCCGGCACGTATTGTTGCGGCACATACACGGCAACTTTTCGCGTGTAAGGCGCGGGATGGCTGGTAGTGACGATGATATTCGTGGGGTCGGACGGGTCCACCGTGCCGAGAGCGCCGGGCTCGCGCATAATCCCGGGGTAAATCTTACTGTCGGCCGACTGCATGGTGAAGTTGAAGATCTGTCCGTGAGGGACGCCTTCCTGTACCTTCATCTCCGGCATGGCTTCGTGCGTGGGGCCGATGATGAAGTTCCCGTCGACGTTGGGCGCAGGGAGCGTGCCATCCGGCAGATCTTTCGCCTCCACGTAGCCGGCTGTGTGGGGATCGCGGGTGGGCGGCGCGGGGCGCGGGGCCCGGCGGACTGCGGCAGCGGCACCCGCTCCGGGCGCTGGCGGCGTCTGGGCGAAAGCCGAATTGGCTCCCATTGCCAGGCTGGCTATGAATGCGATGTCTCGAAGTCGGAACATGAGGAACTCCCTTTTCAAACCCGGGAAAATCATACCATCCGGCCGCCTTAAGCTGCGCCAGACAGGCCGTGTGCTAGTCCTTGGAACGTGGCGCCCACGCTGATCTTCGACGGCAACTGCAGCTTCTGCAAGATGTGGATCGATTTCTGGCGCAGTTTGACGGGCGACAGCGTTGAATACGCGCCCTATCAGACCGCGCTCGCGCGCTTCCCGGAAATACCCATCGAGGACTGCCGGAAGGGCGTGCAGTGGGTCGACGGCGCCGAGCGCCTGAGTGGCGCCGCGGCAGTCGCGCGGCTCAGTGAAGGCATCTCCGGTTATGAGTGGATCTCGCGCATCTATAGAGTGCCCGGGCTGGGTGCGCTCATGGACCTGCTTTACCGGATGGTCGCAGCCAACCGGAACGCGGGTTATCGCATTACCCGCGCGTTGTGGGGTCCGCGCGTGGAAAGGCCGAGCTATGGGCGCGCCTCGGCGATATTCTCACGCGCATTGGCGTTCATTTATCTCATCGCTTTCGCGTCCTTCGGAACGCAGGTGCGGGGCCTCATCGGGTCAAACGGAATTCTGCCGGTATCGACCTATCTGCAAATGGCGACGCGGGAGCTGGGCGCGGCGGCGCATTGGCGGCTGCCCACCATTTTCTGGTGGGCGAACAGCGATTTCGCGCTGCTGTCGATCGCGTGGGGCGGTGTGGCGCTTTCCGCGATGGCCATTCTCGCGCGCCCCCACAGTGTATGGCAGCGAGGCATCTTCGCGGTGCTGTTTGCGTACTATTTATCGATTGTTTCCGGGGGCCAGATTTTCATGTCGTACCAGTGGGATCTGCTGCTGCTCGAATGCGGTTTCCTGGTTATTTTTCTAAAGCCTTCTCTGGTCCGGGTGTGGCTGTTCCAGTGGCTGCTGTTTCGTTTGATGCTGGAATCGGGCCTGGTGAAACTGCTCTCGCACGATCTTTCGTGGCACACTCTTACGGCTCTGGCCGTTCACTACGAGACGCAGCCTCTTCCCACCGTGCCCGGCTGGTTCGCCGAACAAGCGCCTTTGTGGTTTCACAAGGTATCGGCGGTGTTCCTCTTCGTGGTGGAGCTTGGGCTCCCTTTTCTCATGTTCGGGCCGCGCAGATTAAAGCAGATTGCGGCAGCAGGCACGATTACTCTGCAATGCCTCATTTTCGCGACCGGGAATTACACGTTCTTCAACCTGCTCACCATGGCGCTCTGTCTGTTTCTCCTGGACGATTCCTTTTTCGGGCGGCGTGAGGTCGTGACGGCGCCAGTCCGCTCGAACAGGTGGGTATCGGCGGCACTCTTTCTCTTCATCATGGCGGTTTCCTCGACGGAACTGGCGGCGATGTTCGGACCCGTGCCCCGCGAGCTGGATCGGATGGTGGAGGCCCAGGCTTCCTTTGGACTCGTTAACTCATATGGTCTGTTTGCGGCGATGACGACGACACGGCGCGAGATCGAAATCGAAGGGTCCAACGACGAGGTGAACTGGCAGCCGTATGTTTTCCGTTACAAGCCCGGTCCGCTCAATCGCGCGCCCGGCTGGGTTGCGCCCTTCCAGCCGCGGCTCGACTGGCAGATGTGGTTTGCGGCGCTCGGGAATTTTCGCGAGAACCCGTGGCTGGCGCGGTTCCTGCTGGAGCTGCTGGAGGGGTCGAAACCGGTGCTGGCGTTACTGGAGCGCGATCCTTTTGGCGGAGTACCGCCCCAGCACATCCGCGCGCAGTTGTACCGGTATAGCTTTACGAGCTTCGGGGAAGAGCGCAGGACCGGCAACTGGTGGAAGCGGGAATTGCTGGGGACTTATCTTCCTCCGGTCAGTCTCAGGCATTAAGTACGACGACAGGATGATAGGTGTGCGGCAGAGCGGCGCGGCCGATGGCGACCAGATTTCCATCGGGGCCGATTGCCCTCACGTGCTCCGTTCCCGGCTGGACACGGAACGCCGAGACCGTGAAGTCGCGGCCCTGGCGGATTTGCGTCACACCGACGTCGTCCAAAAAAACAGCCGGGAGATTCAGCAGCAAATCAGCAGGCCTCAGTAAAGTTTCTTCGAGCCTGCCAGCGTCTTTGAGTTCCTGCAGGTGCTCCAGCGTGTGAGCGTCTTCGAGCCGGAAGGGGCCGGAGGCAGTGCGGACCAGTTCATCGATGTGCGCCCCGCAGCCCAGGGTGATACCGAGCTCATGGGCAATCGCACGCACATAGGTTCCAGGGGAACAACGAACACCGAGCCGAATTCGATCGCCATCGATGCCACGAAGTGTGAGCTCGCGGATTTCAACGCGGACCGGTGCAAGATCCACGGCAATTTTCTGACGCGCCAGTTTATAGGCGGGTACACCGTTGATCTTCTTAGCCGATACGGGCGGCGGTGTCTGCTCAATGGCTCCCCGCATGGGCGCAAGACAAGCCTCCAGAATTTCTTCCGTGAGAAGAGGCTCTCCCGAAGGATCGGTCTTTTCGCCCTCGCGATCCCAGGTATCGGTGGCGAAACCGAAGCGCACCACTGCCTCGTACGCCTTTTCCGAATTCTCCCAGAAGCGCGCAAGGCGGGTGGCCTGCCCGATCATGACGGGAAGCACCCCGGTCGCGAGAGGATCGAGGGTTCCAAGATGGCCCACGCGGCGCGTGCCCGCGATGCCGCGCATTTTGTTGACAACATCGTGCGAAGTCCAGCCGGCGGGCTTGTCTACTACGATTACACCTTCAAAATTCACTTTTGCTGTTCCAGTTGGCCAATCACTTTGACCAGCAGGGTCCCCATGACTTCGAAGCTATGCGCACTGAGCTTGTCCATGGTGTCCTGCGGAGTGTGCCAGAAGGAACTTTGCGATTCGAAATCGATTAGATCCAGAGCGCGAACTCCGGCGTTCAGGAAAGGCATGTGGTCGTCGCCGACGGGCCCGCCTTCGCGCGGAAAGTATGCCTTGTAGCCGAGGGAATCGGCCGCATCCCACACGAGGGTTCGGAGAGAAGCGGCTGAGTTGGTTTCCCAAACGATCTTGAAGTTCTTGTCCCCGATCATGTCGACGTTGATGAGCGCCTTCAGCCTGGCGTTGGTTCCGTCTTTCGACCACTTTTCGGCCAGGTGTCGGCTGCCGTAGAGGCTGTCGGTGTCGCTCCAGCTGCGCACGGCCTCTTCTCCGTCGAAAAAGATCAGATAAATATCGTCGGGGTGGGGACGGCCCTGCAGGACGGCCGCGAGTTCCAGCAGAAATCCGGTGGACGAGCCGCCGTCATTGGCGCCGACAAAATCCGTCATCTTTTTGCCTGTGGAAGATTCCGTTCCGGTGTCGTAGTGACCCGAGATCGCGATGGCGCGGCCGGATTTTCCGGGAAATTTCGCGATGATATTCTCCATCTGGATAGGCCCGTCCGGTGTCTGACCCGTGAAGGTGTCAGAGACCACCGCGCTACCGCGAGCGGCCAGTTCCCGCTTGATAAAGGTGCGCAGTTTCGCAAGATTTGCTGAGCCGGCCGGGCGGGGACCGAAAGCAACGACTTTCGCCGTCAGGTTGAGAGCCTCAGTCCCGCTGAATGTTTTCGCGGAGAGAATTACGGTGGCGGCGAGGCCAAGGCAGAGCAGACGGCGCATATCCAGATGGTAAACCCGCGGCTGGGCGCGGTCTATAGGAGGGAGGCTAACCGCCAATATGCCAAGTACTTGGCACTTAGGTGTTGTACTATCGAGGAGGGAGAATCAAGTCTTGGCATCTGGGGTCGGTGCCGCTCTTCGGCATGAGAGAGTGCGGCGCAATTTACCTCTTGCAGTGATTGCCGACCAGACAAAGATTTCGGAGCGCTTTCTCGACGCAATTGAGCGCGAGCGTTTCGACCAGCTGCCCGGCCTTCTCTTCACACGTAACTTTGTCCGCCAATACGCGCTGGCGCTGGAGCTGGATCCCGAGCCTCTGCTGGCCGAGATCCCAAAGGTAGATCTGGCCGACGCGCCTCTGCCCGTCGCCCAGGCCCGGGCGCGAGCGCCGCGCTGGGACCCCCGGTGGAACTTCGCCATCTCGACCGCCGGCTGGCTGGTGCTGGCAGTGGGCGCTGGGGCAGCCGCTTATTTTCATTTCAACCGCCCGGCCCCGATTGATCATACGGCTTCGATCGATCATACGGCTCCGGTGGTATCCGGCTACTCCAGACCAGTCGAACAGCATGCCGCGGTTGAGCAGGCAGTGACAGACCAGACTCCCGCACTTGTTCCCGAGGCTCCCCACCGGCCTGTAGAAGTGCTGCTGACGGCGCGCGAGTCCTCCTGGGTGCAGGTCACGGCAGACGGAAAGCCGGCTTTTACGGCAACGCTGGCGCCTAACGAAACACGCCGGGTAAGCGCCGACGATCAGGTGAAAGTGCTGACTGGGAATGCGGGCGGTGTTGCGATCTGGCTCAACGGTAAGGCGCTCGACCCCCTGGGTCCCGTGGGCCAGGTCAGGACAGTCACGCTGACGGCGGCAGGTCCGCAGTCGATCCCGAAAAATCCCCTGCCTCAGCAGCAGCCCGCTCCGCTCTAGCCCGGCGGCGCGCGAGCGTCACCTCGCGCTTTTGAGCGAACACAGCGCGGCGGCGCAACCGCTCGCCCATGATCAATTCCGCCCGGCGCCTCTGCTTGACCCCAACATCCACCTTGCGCCAGAACTTCACAAAATAGGCGATGGCCGACCATATAGAGAAAAACACCACCATATAAAGCGAAATAGTGGCCCAGAGAGAAACCCAGGGATGGCGAATGGAGAGCATGAGCAGAGTGATCGCCACCACCTGAAATATCGTTTTGGTTTTCCCGAGTTCACTCGCCGCGATGGTATAGCCTTCCGCGGCGGCGATGCTGCGCAGGCCGGAAACGGCAAATTCGCGCCCCACGAGCAGGACCACAAGCCAGCCGGGCACGACCCGTACCTGGACGAGGGAAATCAGTGCCGCGGAAACCAGGAGTTTGTCGGCAATCGGGTCCAGCAGCGTTCCGATAGTGGTGACCTGCTTCCAGCGGCGCGCGAAATAGCCGTCGAGCAGATCAGTCAGGGCGGCTGCCCAGAAAATAAGCAGCGCCAGATCGTCGCGCGGCAGCGCGATGGAACTGCCCGGCATCACGATTTTTTCCTGAACGAGAACCGCGACCAGCAGCGGCACAAAGAAAATTCGCGCCAGTGTAAGGCTGTTTGGCAGGTTCATGGGCTTACGTCCATTGTGGAAAACGCGTCAATTAAAAATATCTGCCGTACTGGTGAACTTTTTGTATTGCATTCGGCGGCGGAACGTGATAAGTGCTTTGCAACGACGGCTTTATGGCGACTGCTGCATTCTAAGGCAAAGCCCAAAAACCGCTTATTGGACAATATCTTGCGGGCTCCGGAATTCACTTCTGCACAGAATTTTCCACAGATGAGCTGGAATTCCGGGTCAGATAGCGGCTGAGCTGTCGGCGAAGAGATTCTGGCGCCTCGACCTCGATGTCGCATAAATTTCCATGATAGTCCTCAGCCAGCACTCTGCCACATTCATGTAATAAGGCGATGGCGGCGCCGTCGCGCGCGGGTATACGAAATCGTACAGTTTCAACTGTATCAAACGGGAGAATTTTGTCGATTATCGCAAGCAAGCCGTCGATTCCCCGGCCCGATAAACCACTGACCAGAACGGCCGGCGTCTCAGGACTTTGACGGGCTTCGGCCAGCAGGCGCGCACCAAGAATGGCCGCGTCCTGATCCGCTGGCTCCACACGATCGGATTTGTTCAGGACTAGAATCTGCGGGACGGTTGTAGCTCCAATTTCCGCCAGCACCCGAAAGACTTCAGCCACATGAACACCCGCCTGTTCCGAAGAAGCGTCGACTACATGCAATATCAAAGCCGCATCCGCGACTTCCTCGAGCGTGGCGCGAAAGGCGTCAATCAGGGTCGTAGGCAGATTCCGTAAAAATCCCACAGTGTCGCTGAGCAGAATGCGGCGGCGCGAGGGAAGTGTAATGCCGCGGACCGTGGGGTCGAGCGTGGCGAACATGCGCGCGTCGGTCTGAACCCCCGCCGAAGTCATCCGGTTGAAAAGCGTCGATTTGCCGGCGTTGGTATAACCCGCGAGCGAAATCGTCGGGATGGGCACGGCCCCCCGTTTATCGCGATGCAGAGCACGGCCGCCGCGCACTTTTTCAATTTCGCCTTCGAGACGGCGGATACGGGTGGCAATACGGCGGCGATCGGTTTCGAGCTTGGTCTCGCCCGGACCGCGGGTCCCGATGCCGCCTCCCAGTCGCGACATCGAAATACCCTGGCCGGACAGGCGGGGCAGCATGTACTTGAGCTGCGCGAGCTCGACCTGGATCCGGCCCTCGGCGGTGCGCGCGCGGTGAGCGAAGATGTCGAGGATGAGCTGGGTGCGGTCGATTACCTTGATGCCGACGAGATCCTGAAGATTGCGTTGCTGCGTGGGAGAGAGATCGTTGTCGACAATCAGGACGTCGGCTTCCAGAGCTTCGGCCAGTTCCTTCAGCTCGAGAACCTTGCCGTGGCCCAGTAAGGTGGCTGCCTCCGCTTTGGGGCGGACCTGAAAAACCTCACCGGCGATGATTGCGCCCGCACTGCGAGCCAGTTCGGCCAGCTCCGCGAAAGACTCGGTGGCCGCACTCGATGGGGACCCGCGCCGGCGCTCGAAGCCTGCGAGCAGGGCCCGTTCGGCGGATTGCGCGTTCGAGATCAGGAGTCTACTCAGCCTTCGGAGTGCTGCGGAACCGGAAGGGGCGCCGGGGACAGCGGAGCCACGGCTGTCTGATGACTGGAAGGATGCGCAAGCGCCGGATGCAGGGCACGGGTAATAACAACAGTCGAGATCGCGTGTTTGAAGATCAACTGCTCCTGATTGTTGGTTTCGAGCACCAGTGAGTACTTATCGAAACTCTTGATACGGCCCGAAAGTTTCACACCGCTGAGCAGGTAAATTGTTACTACGCCTTTTTCTTTGCGCGCATTATTGAGAAAGCTGTCTTGTATGTTTTGCGCTGGCTTGTCCATCTTGAATTCCAGTGCTCCGAAAAGATTTGAGACTGCGATCGGAGCCGATTGCATTGTAACGCAGGCACAACAAGGCTCGATCCGATATACCTCGCATCCGCTATATTCAGGAAGACATGGCGACATACGTTCGTTTTGAGGATGAAGGCCGGCGGAACTACGGATTGCTTGACGGCGGGACGATTGCAGAACTGCGCGGGACCCTGTTCGACGAGCATGATTTCACGGGCCGCGAGTTCGCGCTTCAGGACGTTAAACTGCTGGCGCCCTGCGTCCCCCAAAAAATCCTTGCGGTGGGTTTGAATTATAAGAGTCACCTGGGGACGCGGCCGGCCCCCACAAGTCCGGAGATGTTCTATAAGCCGGTCACCGCGCTGCAGAATCCGGAGGATCCCATCCGTATTCCGGCCGAGGCCGTGGATACGCACTTCGAAGGCGAACTGGTAGTCGTAATAGGGCGGCCCGTTCACAACGCCTCCCGGGAACAGGCAATGGACGCCGTATTTGGCGTTACCTGCGGAAACGATGTGAGCGACCGAAACTGGCAGCGCGGCCCGAATGCGGACCGGCAATGGTGGCGGGCGAAAGGCTGCGATACTTTCGGTCCGCTGGGGCCGTGGATTGTGACAGGGCTCGATTACAGCAACCTGGCTCTCGAAACGAGAGTGAACGGCGAGGTTCTGCAGAAGTCGCGGACGAGCGATCTTCTTTTCGATGTGCCGGAGGTGATCAGCTTCGTCAGCCGGTTTGTAAGCCTGACGCCGGGCGATTTGATTTACACCGGTACACCCGGCAATACGCGGCGCCTGCAGCCGGGCGAAGTGGTGGAAGTGGAGATCGAAGGCATCGGGATACTGCGAAATCCGGTCGCGGCGCGCTGACGGGCTTTCGCACTGATAAAATAGGTAAAAATGGCAGAGATCAGACGCCGCGCCTCGGTTGCGGTGAATGTCGGCGGCGTGAAGGTGGGCGGGTCGAATCCAATTGTGGTCCAGTCGATGACCAATACGGATACGGCCGATGTCACTTCGACGGTGAATCAGATTGTGGCGCTGGCGCGCGCGGGTTCCGAGCTGGTGCGTGTAACGGTCAACACCGAAGCGGCGGCGGAGGCTGTTCCGAAGATCGCCGATACGTTGAACATGCTGGGCGTGAAGGCTCCGATTATCGGCGACTTCCATTACAACGGGCATCTGCTGCTGAAGAAATATCCGGCGTGTGCGCGGGCGCTTGCGAAATACAGAATCAATCCTGGGAACGTCAATATCGGCAGGAAGCACGATGATAATTTCCGCACCATGATTGAGGCGGCCATTGAATACGGCAAGCCCGTGCGGATTGGCGTGAACTGGGGATCGCTCGACGGCGCGCTGCTGACGCGCATGATGGACGAAAACAACCTGCTTGCCGAACCGAAAGATGCGCGCACCGTCACTCTGGAGGCGATTGTGGAGAGCGCCATCCGGTCGGCGGAAGCAGCGGAGCGGTACGGACTTCCGAAAGACCGCATCATCCTGAGCGCCAAGGTCAGCGGTGTGCAGGATTTGATCGACGCCTATCGCGCCATGGCGAGTCGCGGCGACTATGCGCTGCATCTGGGGCTTACGGAAGCCGGACTGGGAGCGAAGGGCATTGTGGCTACCACCGCCGCGCTGGCCGTGCTGCTGCAGGAAGGGATTGGCGACACCATTCGTGCGTCGCTGACTCCGCTTCCGAATGGCGACAGGACGGATGAAGTGCTGGTCAGCCAGCAGATTCTGCAATCGCTCGGGATCCGCAGTTTTTCTCCGCAGGTGACGGCGTGCCCCGGTTGTGGGCGCACAACGAGCACGTTCTTCCAGGATATGGCCGACCAGATTCAGACCTATCTGCGGGAGCAAATGCCGGTATGGAAGGGCCAGTTCAACGGTGTCGAGACGATGAAAGTCGCGGTGATGGGCTGTATCGTCAACGGACCCGGCGAATCGAAGCATGCCAACCTTGGGATCTCGCTGCCGGGAACGTTTGAAGAGCCTGTGGCACCCGTTTACGTCGATGGGAAGCTTTCGACAACATTGCGGGGCGATGGGATCGTGGCGGAGTTTATCGGAATCCTGAATCGATATGTGGGATCGCACTACGCGCCGGTACACAGCGAAGAAGCGGTTCCGGCCTGACGATGTCCCGGCGCTTTACCCTTGACGAAGCCCGCGCGCTGCTGCCGGTGGTGGGCCGGAGCATTCGCGAATCGGTGCATGCGAAGGTCCGGTATCAGCAGGCGGAAACCTGGCTGCATGAACTGGCTCAGCGGATCATGACGATGGGTGGGATTTCGGTGGACACGAATGCCGCCGAGGGCTGGAAGTCACAGCGCGATGGCAATGCGCAAACGCTCAAGAGTTCGCTCGAAAAGCTTGAGAACATGGGTGTGGTCGTGAAGGACCTGGACACCGGACTGGTCGATTTTCCTACTCTGTATCGCGGCGAGGAGGTTTATCTTTGCTGGCGGATGGATGAAGAGGATATTGCGCATTGGCATGGCGTGGATGAGGGTTTCGCGGGGCGGAAAGAGATCGATCAGGAGTTTATCGACGATCATCGCGGAGAGGATTTGGGGTAGGGTGTATTCTTAGGAAATATCAAGCACGGGCGCGTAGCTCAGCTGGTTAGAGCGCCTGCTTCACACGCAGGAGGTCCGGGGT